>CAZNSS010000054.1:0-12444 GCA_964575465.1 uncultured Holophagales bacterium
CGTCAGGCCGAGCTCGGGGATGAAGGCGGCGTGCGGGTCGAGGTCGTGGACGGCGACGCGGCCCTTCGCTCTCTCGCGGAGATCGCGGAGGACGGCCCAGGCGAGGGCGGCGATCCCGGCGAGGGTCGCGAGGCCGAGGCCGGCGTTCGTCAGGTTGAGCCAGAGCACTTCGGTGTCGGTGGGCTGCATCGGAAACCTCCTCGCGTCGGGATTCCCCTCGCGGGAAGCCGGCGCACCCCGTGAGTTGCAGGGCTCGTGCCGCCGACCGGGAAGAGCCGGCGAGAACGTGGAAATCGATGCACGGGAGCGAGTTATGTCTGCGGGAGGGGGTCGGGCCCGTCGGCCGGTCCAGCCGGTGTGCCGGAAATCCCGACGGTCGCGTCGGGGTTCCCGACGCAACCGTCCGGATTCACCTCAGGCTTCCTTCAGCCAGCGCCAGAGCTCGGGGATCGTCGGCCGCTTCCCCGTGGCGAGGATTCCAGCCCGGAAGATCTTCGCCGTCGCCTTCAGGAGGAAGGCGATCGTCCCGACGGAGAGGACCAGGGAGAGCGCGACCTGCCACGCCGGCGGCTCGGAGACGAGGACTCTCACGAACATCGTCATCGGCGTGTAGATCGGGACGAGCGAGAGGACGACCGAGAGGGTCGAGTCGGGGCTCGTCAGGATCGGCATCAGCAGGAACCAGGGGACGAGCAGGATGAAGACGACCGGCGTCAGTACCTGCTGAGCCTCTTTCTCGGAGCTGACGATCGCCCCGCCCGCGGCGTAGATGCCGACCGAGACGAGGTAGGAGAGGAGGAAGAAGACGACGAACCAGACGGCGACGGATGGCCTCAGGACGGACGACAGGTCGACCCCGGCGGCCCTGGCCTCGGAAAGCCCCGACCCGACGACGAGTCCCGCCATCGTCACCCATACGGCGATCTGCGTCAGGCCGATCGCCGCCATCCCGAGGATCTTCCCGGAGAGGAGCTCCATCGGCGTCATCGACGACACGAGGATCTCGACGACCCGGTCCGTCTTCTCCTGGATGACGCCCCTCATCACCTCCTGCCCGTAGACGAGCGAGGGGATGAAGAGGACCGCCAGGAAGAGCATCGCCACGAGGAAGTTCGCCTCGCCCCCGGTCCGCTCCTGGCCGCTCTTCGTCACCTGGACCGCCCGGACGGGGAGCGAGGCGAGGACCATCTCGAGCTCCGAGCCGGCCATTCCCCGCGAGGAGAGGCGCTCCCGCTGCAGGGCGAGGTTGACGACCCGGCCGAGCTTCTCCTGGACGACGAGGTCGGCGGCCGAGCGGCTGAAGTAGGTGAGGTGCGTGAAGGGGCTCTCGAACGCGTCGGCCGGTACCAGGAGGACCCCGTCGAGGCGCCTGGCCATCGGCGCCCGCTCGGTCGAGAGGCGCTCGAGGTACGGGCCGACGGCGTTCTTCGCGTCGACCCCCGAGAGGTCGACGTACTCCGGCACGATCTTCCCGGCCGGCCCGCCCTGGCGCCCCGTCCGCCCGCCGCGGGCGAACGGGGAGGCCCCGCCCGGCAGCTCCTTCCGGAGCGCCGCCGTCACGTCGCCGAGACGTCCCGTGCCGTCCAGGATCGCGACGCGCCGCTCGCCCATCCCCTTCACGGCGAGGAGCGCGGGAACGATCATCAGCCCCGCCAGCAGGAACGGAGCGAGGACCGTCATGACCAGGAACGACGGCTTGCGCACCGTCTCGCGGTACTCGCGCTTGAGGACGGCCCAGAGCTTCCTCACGCCGCCACCTCCGCGTCCGGGGCGCCCCCGACCGCGTCGAGGAAGACCTCCTCGAGCGACGGCGCGACGACCTCGAACCGGAGGACGCGAAGGCGCGGCACGGCGGCGGCGAGAACCTCCTGCGCGTCGGCGCCCGCCGCGAGGCGCAGCTCGGCGCGGTTCGTGTCGACCCGGGCCGAGACCACGCCCGGGACCGCGGCGAGGAAGGCGCCGTCCCCCTCGAATTCGAGGTGGACGGCGTTCGTCCCGCCGGAGGCCTTCACGTCGGCGAGTGGGCCGGCCCGGACGACCTTCCCGTCGTTCAGGAGGACGATCTCGTCGCAGAGCTTCTCCGCCTCGCCCATCTGGTGCGTCGAGAGGAGGATCGCCCTCCCGTCCGCGGCGAGCTCGCGGAGGAGGCGCCGCACCAGGACGACGTTCACCGGGTCGAGGCCCGAGCCCGGCTCGTCGAGGACGACGAGGTCGGGGTCGAAGAGGAGCGCCCCGGCGAGCTGCACCTTCTGCTGGTTCCCCTTCGAGAGCTCCTCCACCTTCGCGCCCCGCTTCTCCCAGAGCTCGAAGCGCCTCAGCCAGCGTTCCGCCGCGGGGCGCATCGAGGCGGGCCGGCGCCCCTTGATCTCGGCGAGGAAGAGGAGCTGGTCGAGGACGCGCATCTTCCGGTAGAGGCCGCGCTCCTCGGGGAGGTAGCCGAGGCGGTCGCGCGCCTCGGCGACGCCCGCGCCGAAGAGCTCGACGCGACCGTGGTCGGGGTGGAGGACGCCGGTGATCATCCGGAGCGTCGTCGTCTTCCCGGCGCCGTTCCGGCCGAGGAGGCCGGTGATGCGCCCCGCGGCGACCTCGAAGGAGACGTCGTCGACGGCCTTCACCTTCCCGTAGTGCTTCACGACGTCGATCACGGAGAGGACTCGGCTCACGGCGCGGGATCTTACGCACCTCGGGGATCCGGCGCGCTCCTTGCGTCGCGTATCCTCCATGGCCGAACCGGCATGAAGCGCGCCCCGGTCTTCCTCCTCCTCCCCGCGCTCCTCGCGGCGTCCTGCTCCACCCCGGGCGGCGCGGTGGATCGTGCCCTCGTCGAGGCGGGGCGGCAGCGGCGGCGGGAGCAGCCGCCCCCGACGGCACAGGAGCTGCGGCTCGAGGTCGACTCGTTCCTCGACAACGAGCTCCCCCTCCTGAAACGGAAGGCGGACGCGAGGCTCGAGAAGGAGAAGAAGACCTGGCGCGCGGTCGCCCTCGGCGGGGCGGCGTTCACCCTCCTCGCCGCGACCTCGGGAACGATCACCGATTCGGACTCGGCGGCGCAGCCGGTCCTCATTGGGGTCGGCATCGCGACGGCGCTCGGGGGGTGGGCGACGTACGCCGTCCGGGCGAAGCCGCTCCGGGAGTGCCAGGCCTTTCTCGACCGCGCACGCGCCGACCTCGCGTCGTGGCGGACGAGCGCGATCCCGCCGGGAGAGGGGGCCGTGGCGCCCGCCGTCTGGCAGGGGTGGGTCGACCGCGTCTCCCTCGTACGCGGGCACGAGAGCTGCCAGGGAGTCCGCTGAGGGCGGGACCCGCCCGCCGGGGTCCTGCCGCTCCTGCTACGAGTTGTAGTGCTGGCAGAGGTAGCTGATGCCGACACCCATCACGGACTCCCAGGCCTGCTCGACTTCCGCGCTCCAGCCCGGATCGCACGCCTTGACCGTCTTCATGAGGCTGTCGAGCCAGAGGTCGTAGAGCTCGGCGCCGATGCGGAGCTGCCGCGACCCGTGGCGCTCGGCGAGCGGGCCGAGCCAGGTCTCGGGGCCGTTCTCCTCGTCGCGCGCGGCCTTGAGCATCGTGTCGAACGAGGCGCGCAGCGCGGCCTTCTGGCGTTCGAAGTCGGTCCCCGCGAACTTCTCGCGCACCTTGGGGGAGGAGCCGAGAAAATTCCCGTAGAAGATGTCGAGGAAGTCCGGGTCCGCCGAGCAGCGGGCGAGGCTCTCTTCGAACTTGCGGAGCATGGCGGCATCCATCGGTCACCTCGTCCTGGCTGCATCGTACCCGCAGGCGCCCCCTGCCGGCGTGCTGAGAAGCCGTCTTCCCGCTGCGACGAGACCCCGCCGGGCGGCCCGGTCAGTCGGGCCGAAGCGCTTCGATCGCGCTCGCCAGCGCGACGAGGCGCTCGGCCTCCCGGGCGTGCAGCTCCTCGATCAGGCGCCCGTCGAGGACCGTGACGCCACGGCCCGCCGCGCGGGCCTCCCGCCACGCGGAGAGGAGTCGCCGCGCCGCTTCCACCTCGCCGGGGTCCGGCGCGAAGAGACGGTTCGCGGCCTCGATCGTCCGAGGGTGGATCAGCGTCTTCCCGTCGAAGCCGAGGTCGCGGCCCTGCCGGCACGCCGCCTCGAAGCCGGCCTCGTCGTCCAGGGCGAGGTGGACGCCGTCGAGCGCCGCGAGGCCGTGGGCCCGGGCGGCGAGGACGATGGTCGAGAGCGAGAGGAGGAGGGACTCGCGCGCCGGGGTGTGCCGGGCGTGGAGCTCCTTCACCAGGTCGGAGGTGCCGGCGACGAGACCGGCGACGGAAGGGTGAGCCCCGGCGAGGGCGGCTGCGGAGAGGACCCCGCGGGGCGTTTCGACCGTCAGCCAGAGAGGGAGCGCGAGCGGCGCGCCCGCCTCAGCGAGGAGAGCTGCCGCGGCGACGACGTCGTCGGGAGCCTCGGTCTTCGGCAGGACGATTCCGTCGGCTCCCGCCGGAGCCAGCGCCTTCAGGTCGTCCTCGAACCACGCCGTGCCGCGGGCGTTCACGCGGACGAGGAGCTCGCGCGGGGCGAATCCCCCCGCGGCGAGCGCGGCGACGACCGCGTCTCTCGCGATCTCCTTGGTCCCGGGCGCGACGGAGTCCTCGAGGTCGAGGATCAGGCCGTCGCACGGGAGCGTCCGCGCCTTGCCGAGCGCCTTCGCGCTCGACCCGGGGACGTAGAGGACGGAACGGCGCGGACGGACGGTCACGAGCGGGCTCCCGGCGCGGGCGCCGTCCCCGGCTGCGTCTCGCCGGCCGCGGCGGCCTTAGCCTTCCAGCGCGTCTCGAACCTCGCGAGGTTCACGAGTCCGCGGACGTGCGTCCCTTCTCCCACCTTCTCGACCCCGTCGTGCGCGACGACCTCGAACGTCGCCGTTCGCGCCGTCGCGGAGACGAGCCGGGCCGTCGCCGTCACCGTCATCCCGAGGGGCGTCGCGGCCAGGTGGGTCACGTTCACCTGGGCGCCGACCGTCGCCCACCCATCGGGAAGGTGCGGCTTCAGGACTTCCGCGGCCGCGACCTCCATCAGGTAGACGAGGAACGGCGTCCCGAAGACGGGAGGCATCCCCTCGGCCCAGTGGCCCACGGTCAGCTCGGGCGTGACGACGAGGGAGCGGGAGGCCGTGGCTCCAGGAGGGACGAGCGCGGCGAGGTCCATGCCGCCGATGTTATTGCGGCACCGCCCTGCCGCCCCTTCAGCGCGGGGCGGGAGGCACGGGGCCCTCCCCAAGGGGGACGAGGACCTCGTTCTTCCGCAGGAACCATGGGGTCCAGGGCGGGTCGTAGCGCGCGTAGACCGGGGGACCGGCGGCGACGAGCCCGGCCCCGTCGAGCTTCGCGAGGAGCTCGCGAGCCACGGTGTCGAACCGGTCGACGCCCCACGTCCCGCTGAACGTCACGGCGGCGACGCGGCGGGCGGGAACCTCGCGGAGCGTGACGCGCGGGTCGTCCGGCTTCGGCAGCGTCCTCATCGTCTGCTCGGACGGCATCACGAAGGCGACCGTCCAGCCCTCGCCGCTCTTCGCCTGGGCGACGGGGGCGGTCATGGCGATCTTCGTTCCGTCGCGGGCGCCCACGCGACGCGACTGGGCGACGGGAGCGGTCATCGCGACCTTCCGGCCGCCATCGTTGCCGCCGAAGATGTACCCGGCGATTCGCCGGAAGCCCTCGTTGCCGCCCGGCCCGAAGTCGCCGCCGACGATGGTCTCGGCGACGACCGTCGGCTCGTAGAGCCTCACCTCGAACCCGTCGCGCGCCTCGAGGACGCGGTGCTTCGGCTCCTCGGTCGCCATGGCCACCTCCGTGGCGGTCGCGAGGAGGAGGAGCGGGAGGATCGCGGCGCGCCGGGACGTTCTCATCGCCCCATCTACGCCGGGGGGGGCGGCCCGGACTTCGGGAGGAAGCGGCACGCCGTAGACTTCGCCCCGTGACCCCTTTCGGCGTCGTTCTCCTCGTCGGCATCCCGCTTCTCGTCCTCCTCGTCGTCCTCGAGGGGAAGCGGCAGGCGCGGATCTACGGGCCCCCGAGCGCCCGCCCGAACCTCGCGGGCGTGGGCCTCCTCGAGCTGCAGAAGCACCTGCAGGCCGACCGGCGTGTCGAAACGCTCGTCGAGCAGGCGAGAGACGAGGCGGGCGAGATGCGCGAGGACGGCTCGGGCGAGGGGCCGGAGCCGGGTTCCGGAAAAGAGAGGGGCGCCCGTTCGGGCGCCCCTCCGAAGTGACCCGTTTTCCGCGAGAGCCTCAGCCCCTCGTCTGCGCCTCCAGCATCTTCTTCCGCGTGTAGGCGATGAGGCCGCCGGCGTCGATGATCGCCTTCCGGGCCGGCGGGAGGGGAACAACCTCCCACGACTCGCCGGTCGTCCGGTTGACGACCTTCTTCCCCTCGACGACGACCTCGTCGCCGACGGCGGCCGTGACGCCGGGGGCCGTGACGATGTTCAGGCCGAGGTTGATGGAGTTCTGGAGAAAGATCCGCGCGACGTCGCTCGCGACGATCGTCAGCTCCCACCCCTTCAGGCAGGAGACGGCCTGCTCGCGCGAGGAGCCGCAGCCGAAGTTCCTGCCGCCGACGAGGACCGAGCCGGGCGGGACCTCCTTGGCGACGAGCTTCGCGTTGAGGGCCGGGTCGTTCGCGAAGGCGAACTGAGGCGTCTCGGTCGGGAGGACGGTGGCCATGTAGCGGCCCGGGTAGATGACGTCGGTGGACACGTCGTCCCCGACGACGAATGCGACCTTGCCCATGTTCAGCTCCCCTTCCGCGGGTCGGCCAGGACGCCCGCGACGGCCGAGGCGGCCGCGACGGCGGGCGAGCAGAGGTAGACCTCCGACTTCGGGTTCCCCATCCGCCCCTTGAAGTTCCGGTTCGTGGTGGAGACGGCGACCTCGTTGTCGCCGAGGGCCCCCTCGTGGACGCCGAGGCAGGGCCCGCACCCGGCGTTCATGACGACGGCGCCGGCGCGCATGAAGTCGGAGACGAAGCCGCGGTCGAGCGCCTCCTGGAAGACGCGCCCCGAGGCGGGGAAGACGAGCATCCGGGTCCCCTGGGCGACCTTCTTCCCGCGGATGATCTCCGCCGCGGCCTCGAGGTCGTCGATCCGCCCGTTCGTGCAGGAGCCGATGACGACCTGGTGGACCTTCACGCCGGCGACCTCGGAGATCGGCTTGACGTTGTCGACCGTGTGCGGGCAGGCGATCTGCGGCTCGAGGGCCGAGACGTCGACCCTGACGACGCGCTCGTAGACGGCGTCGGCGTCGGGGACGACGGGCTCGATCGGGTCGGTGACGCCCGCCTCCTCGCGCAGGTAGCGGATCGTCTCCTCGTCGGCCGGGACGATGCCCGACGTGGCGCCCGCCTCGACCGACATGTTGCAGACGGCGAGGCGCCCGGAGGTCGACATCTTCCGCATCGTCTCGCCGTGGAACTCGAGGACGCGGAAGTTCGCCCCCTGCGCCGTGAGCTTGCCGACGAGGTGGAGGATCAGGTCCTTCGGGCCGACGTGCGGCGGGAACTCCCCGGTCACCTCGACCCTGATCGTCGGCGGCACCTCGACGTTGAGGGCGACGCCGAGCGTCCAGACGGAGGCCATCTCGGTGGCGCCGATGCCGAACGAGAACGCGCCGAGGGCGCCGTGGCTCGTCGTGTGCGAGTCGGTCCCGACGACGACCTGCCCGGGCCGCACGTAGCCGTACTCGGGGAGGATCTGGTGGCAGATCCCGCCGACGTCGCCGCGCACGTCGTGGAAGCGGGCGATCTCGTGCTGCCCGACGAACTCGCGGATCTTCTTCTGGTTCGACGCGGTCTTCGGCGACTCGGCCGGGACGCGGTGGTCGAAGATGATCGCGATCTTCGAGACGTCCCAGGGGCGTGCCGGCACGCCGGTCCCCTCGTAGATCTCGAGGAACTGGTTGATGACGAGCGCGGCGTTCTCGTGGCTCATCGCCACGTCGACGCGCGGCTCGACGACGTCCCCGGCCGAGACCTCGGGGAGCCCCGAGGCCCTGGCCAGGATCTTCTCGACGACGGTCTTGCCCATGGGGCCTCCTAAACGACTCCCTCGGCCTTCAGCCGCGCGACGTCGTCCGTCGCGTAGCCGATCCGGCCGAGGATCTCTGAGGTGTGTGCGCCGAGGCGCGGCGGCGGCGCGTCGATCGACCCCGGGGTCTTCTCGAGCTTCGCCGTCAGGTTGAAGAGGGGGAGCGCGCCGATCCCGGGTGTCTCGACGTTCTCGAGAGTCTTCCTGTGGACCACCTGCGGCTGCTTCAGCGCCGCCTCGAGCGTGAGGATGTCGCCCGACGGGACGTCCTTCGCGTTCAGGAGGTCGACCCATTCGCCGGTGGGCTTTCCCGCGAGCTTCGCCTCGAGGAGCGGCGTGAGCGCGTGCCGGTTCTTCTTGCGCGTGTCGCGCTCGGCGAACCTCGTGTCCGACTTCAGCTCCGGGACGCCGAGGACGTCGCAGACGGCCTCCCACTGCTCCTGCTTGTTCGCCGCGATGTTGATGTGGCCGTCCTTCGTCCGGAACATCCCCGACGGCGCGGCCGTGAAGTTGTCGTTGCCGATGGCGACCGGCGGCTGGCCGCCGATGAGGAGGTTCGCGGCGACCCACCCCATGAGCGGCATGATCGAGTCGAGGAGCGCGACGTCGATCGCCTGCCCCTCGCCCGTCCGCTCGCGGTGGAGGAGCGCGGCCATGATGGCGAAGGCGGCATTCATGCCGCCCACCGTGTCGCAGACGGGAAAGCCGGCCCGGAGCGGGTGGAGCCGCTCGTCGCCGTTGACGTCCATCTCGCCCGAGAGCCCCTGGATGATCTGGTCGTAGGCGGGCTTGTCGGCGTCGGGGCCGTCCTGGCCGAAGCCGGAAATGGCGCAGTAGACGAGGCGCGGGTTGATCTCGCGGAGCGTCTCCCAGCCGACGCCGAGCCGCTTCATGACGCCGGGGCGGAAGTTCTCGACGACGACGTCGGCCGTCGCCGCCAGCTTCCTGAAGATCTCCTTCGCCTCGGGCTTCTTCAGGTTCAGCGTGAGGGACTTCTTGTTCGCGTTCTGCGCGAGGAAGCTCGTCCCCATCAGCTCCTTGTTGAGCTTCGGGACGTTGCCGAGCTTTCGGGCCAGGTCGCCGTCGGTCGGGTTCTCGACCTTGATCACCTCGGCGCCGAGGAGGGCGAGGTGGAGCGTCGCGAACGGGCCCGAGAGGACGTTCGTCAGGTCGAGGACGACGACGCCCTCGAGCACCTTCTTCGTCATGCCGGGGTTCATCATTTGCGTTGTCCACCAGGTTGCGGCGCACCCGCAATCGCGGAAGGCGCCGGGGTACCATCGGTCGGCTCGTGATGTTCTCGGGGAACCCGGACGCCGGGTTCCCCGAACCCCTCCGCGCGGGCTTCTCTTCTCAGCTGCGGGGCCGGTCCGGTCCGGTGGACGCGGCCGGGCATCTCGCGCCCGAAGAACGCCTCGACGTCGCGGGCGACCTCGATGAGGCGCCCGAGGTCGACGTCGGTCCGCTTCCCGTCGCGCTGGAGGGTGTGGACGAGGTCCTCGGTCGCGACGTTCCCGGCGGCGACCTTCGTGAAGGGGCAGCCGCCGAGGCCCGCGAAGGAGGATTCCAGCGAGACCGCGCCGGCGCCCAGCGCGGCCCAGACGTTCGCCATGCCGGCGCCGTAGGTGTCGTGGAGGTGGCAGGCCGCCTCGATTCCCGGGTGCAGGGCGAGGAGCTTTCCGTAGAGTCGCTCGACCTGCTCGGGGTAGGCGTGACCCGCCGTGTCGGCGAGGGCGATCGTCAGGAGGCCGGCGTCGACGTAGGCGCGGGCGATCTCGAGGACCCGCTCCTCGGGGACGTGCCCCTCGAAGCCGCAGCCGAACGCCGACTGGACGGAGACCTGGACCTTCCGGCCCGCCTCGACGGCCTTCCTCGCCGTCGCGACGATCCGCTCCGTCGCCTCGGCCGTCCCCATGCCGGTGTTCTTCCGGCTGTGGGTCTCGGAGGCCGAGACGCCGAGGCAGACCATCTCGACGCCGCAGGCGAGCGCGCGGTCGAGCCCCTTCTCGTTCAGGACGAGGCCCGAGTAGACCGCGTGCCCCTTCCGCTCCGCCCCCGGCGCCGTGAGGCGCCGGAAAAGCTCGTCGGTGTCGGCCATCTGCGGCACCTTCTCCGGGTGGACGAAGGAGCCGACCTGGACGACGTCGAGGCCCGCCTCGCAGAGCGCGGCGATCCAGCGGAGCTTCGTCTCCGTCGGGACGACGGTCTTCTCGACCTGGAGGCCGTCCCGCGGGCCGACCTCGTGGAGGACGACGCGGGCCGCTCTCGCCATGTCAGAGCGCCCGGGCCACGGCCTCGCCCATCTCGAGGGTCGTCGCCGAGCCGCCCATGTCGTACGTGCGGACCTTCCCCTCGGCGATGACCTTCGCGACGGCCGCCTCGAGCCGGGCGCCCTTCTCCGGCTCGCCGAGGAAGTCGAGCATCATCTTCGCCGCGAGGATCGTGGCGATCGGGTTGACCTTGTACATCCCCGCGTACTTCGGGGCGGAGCCGTGGCTCGGCTCGAAGACGCCGAGCTTCGTCCCGATGTTCCCCGAGCAGCCGAAGCCGAGGCCGCCGACCATCTGGGCCGCGAGGTCCGAGATGATGTCGCCGTAGAGGTTCGGCGCGACGAGGACGTCGTAGCTCATCGGGTTCTTCAGGAGCCACATGCAGATCGCGTCGATGTTCGCGTCGTCGACGGCGATCCCGGGGAAGTCGGCCGCGACCTTCTTCGCTTCCTCGAAGAAGAGGCCGTCCGACGCCCGGACGACGTTCGCCTTGTGGACGATCGTCACCTTCTTCCGGCCGAACTTGCGCGCGAACTCGAACGCCGCGCGCGCGATCCGCTCGGAGCCCTTCCGCGTGTTGATCTTGCAGGAGATCGCGAGCTCGTCCGGCCGGTACCCGGCGAAGCCGCCGTACGGCTTGCTGATCGCCCGGAGCGTCTCGGAGAGGACCTCGGGGACGGGCGAGAACTCGACGCCGGCGTACAGGTCTTCGGTGTTCTCGCGGAAGATCGTCAGGTCGATCGTCTCCTTGAAGTTGAGGGGGTTCCCCGGGTAGGCCTTGCAGGGCCGCAGGCAGATGTAGAGGTCGAACATCTGCCGCATCCTCACGATCGGCGAGCGGTACGTCAGCCCCTTCCCCTTCAGCTCGGGGACGAGCTCCTGCTCGGCGGCCTTCACGGGCTTGCTGGTGATCGCGCCGAACATGGAGGCGTCGGAGGCCTTCAGCAGGTCGATCGTCCGCTGGGGGAACGACTCCCCCTCCGTGCGCCAGAACCCCCAGCCGATGTCGCCGTGGGTGTAGACGGCGTCGAGCTTCAGGGCGTCGAGGGTGATGCGGGCGGCCTCCATGACTTCCTTGCCGACACCGTCGCCCGGCAGCCAGGCGATCTTGTACGCGCTCATCGGAACACTCCCCCGCGCGCGCCCTCTGGGGGCGCGTGCGCAACGGCCTAGTCTAGCTCCAGACGGGTCCGGTATCCGGCCGGGGCGGCGGGTCAGGAGCGTCCGTATTCCCCGGCGTCGAGGGAGAGGCGGGCCCCCTCCTCCCCGTCGGCGAGCCCGAGCGCCGCCAGGAGCGCGGCCCCTTCGGCCCGGAGCCCCGGGAGGAGCGCCGCCGCCTCGGCGAGGGTCGGCGGCGCGGCCGAGAGGACCTCCATTCGCGCGCAGAGCGCCTCCAGCCGGGCCCCCCCGAGGGTGGCGGCGCTCGACTTGAGGCTGTGCGCGGCGCGACGGAACGTCTCGGCGTCGCCCGCGACCGCCGAGCGCTCCATCTCCTCGATCCGGAGCGGCGTGTCGCGACGGAAGATCTCGAGGAGCGACGCGACGAACCCCGCCTCTCCCGGCGTCTCCAGCTCGTTCAGCGACTCGAGAGGCCCCCGGGCGAGGACGGGGGGGCCGACCGGCGCCTTCACTTCCGGCATCTCGTTCGCGACGCTCCGCGGGGCACGGCGGAGCGCCGCCGCGAGTTCCTCGACCCTCACCGGCTTGGCGAGGTAGTCGTTCATTCCGGCGGCGGAGCACCGCTCGGCGTCACCCGTCATCGCGCCCGCCGTCAGGGCCACGATCCAAGGGGGGGCGGCGGGGTGGAGGGTGCGGATGCGCCGCGTCGCCTCGAGGCCGTCCATCTCGGGCATCTGGACGTCCATCAGGACGACGTCGTACCGCTCGCGCAGGACCGCGTCCAGAGCCTCCCGGCCGGTCGTGGCGACGTCGGCGCGGTACCCCATCCTCGCGAGGTAGGAGAGCGCGACCTTCTGGTTCACGGCGTTGTCCTCGGCGAGGAGGATCCGGAGCGGATGCGACGCGCCGAGATCGCGCGGGAGGCCCTGGCCGCCGGCCCGCCGCCGGCGGCGGGAGACGCTGTCGTCCCGCAGCCCGGCGAGGACCGAGGCGAGCGACCGGGGGCGGACGGGGCG
>CAZNSS010000055.1:0-12437 GCA_964575465.1 uncultured Holophagales bacterium
CCCTCTGGCAGGCGGCCTCCGCCGCGCGCGACCTGGGCCCGCTCTACGACACCCTCGAGGACGACGTCGCCTCACCCCTCCCCGAGATGAGCCGCTTCGAGGAGACCGTGGCCGACTACCAGACCTCCGAGATGACGGCCGGCCCGCATCTCATCGCCCACTTCCGCGCGCAGCTGAAGCGCGACGGCATCCTCTCCGCCTCCGACCTCGCCCGCGCCCCCGACGGATCGATGGTGAAGACCGCCGGAGTCATCGTCGTGCGCCAGCGCCCCGGCACCGCGAAGGGCTTCGTCTTCCTCTCCCTCGAGGACGAGACGGGGATGTGCCAGGCGATCCTCCGCCCCGACCTCTTCAGGGAGAACCGCGCCCTCGTCGTCGGCTCCCCCGCCCTCGTCGTCGAGGGGCGCCTCCAGAAGAAGGACGGCACCCTCTCGATCCGCGCCGAGCGCTTCGAGAGGATGAGCCTCGAGGAGCCGATCCCGGAGCTGAGGAAGCCCGTCTCGCCGCCGTACCCGCGCCACCGCGAGAGCACGCCGCCGAGTCACGACTTCCGGTGAGGCGGCGGAAAAGGAGCGCCCCGATACCGCGACATCCGCAGCATCCTCGACCTCCTGCCGGGCAGCCGGCGGAGCCGCGGAGCGATTCCTCGCAGGTCCCCGCGCATCTTCGATCCGGAGGCGCGCGACCTCGCGGACCTCGATGACGGATCGTCCGTCCATCTCTTCAGGCCGACCCGCCCGCCGCCGGAAGGAAGATCCGGAATCGGCTGCCGCGCTCCGGCCCGGGCTCGAGCTCGACCCGGCCGCCGTGGGCCTCGGCCGTCCACTTCACGAGGGCGAGGCCGAGCCCCGTCCCGCCGCGCCCGCGGGAGCGGCCCTCGTCGATGCGATAGAAGCGCTCGAAGACGTGCGCCCGGTGCTCGGGAGCGATGCCGGGGCCCTCGTCGGCAACCTCCACCCAGGCCGACGTCGTCGACCGACCGGTGACGATGGAGACGCGGGAACCCTCCGGCCCGTACTTGATCGCGTTGTCGACGAGGTTCATCAGGGCGAGCCGCAGGGCGAGCCGGTCGCCCTGCGCCGTCACGGGCCGCGCCCCGGAGAGGTCGAGCACCTGCCCGCGCTCTTCCGCGAGAACGAGCAGGTTTTCGCAGACCTCGGACGCGAGGGCCGCGAGGTCGAGCGGCTCGAGACGGAGGGGCGCCTGTCCCGACTCGGCACGCGCGAGACCGAGGAGGTCTCCGGCGAGACGCGAGAGCCGATCCACCTCCTCGAGCATCGTGCCGATCACCTCGCGGAGGTCCTCCTCGTCCCGCGCGCTGCGGAGCCCCACCTCTCCGACGCTCCGGAGCGCCGTCAGCGGCGTCCGCAGCTCGTGGGCGGCGTCCGCGGTGAATCGGCGGAGCTGACCGAACGACCTCTCGAGCCGCGAGAGCGTGTCGTTGAAGGCGTCACGAAGCTGCTCGAGCTCGGCGCTCGCCGGCTCGACGTCCATCCTCCCCTGCAGCTGCTCCGCGGTGATCTGTCGCGCGCGGTCGGCCATCCGCGCGAGAGGCGCCAGCGCCTTGCGCGAGAAGGCCCATCCGGCCACTCCACCGACGGCGAGAACGGCGGCGGAGAGGAAGGAGAGCTCGAACCAGACGCTCCGCACGAGAGCTCGCGTGGGCGCCTCGGAGACGCCGGCACGAACGAGGAAGCGGCTCTCGCTCGCCGTGACGAGGTCGGTCATCATGCGGACCGGCCCGACGGGCAGCTCGACGGTGCGTGCTCCGCTCTCCTCCGCGTCGACCAGGCTCGGCGCGGGTCCGAGCCCGTCCGAGCAGAAGGTCCCTGCCGTAAGGAGGAGCTCACCTGCGAGGCTCCACACCTCGACCCGGTGGCCTCCCCCCGCCTCTTCCTCGACGTTCTTCCCGAGAAATCCGCCGGCCCAGGCTGGCCGCTGGCCCTCGAGAACGAGCGCGCGCGCGGCGAGCTCGATGTCCTCGTGCGCGCGTTGGTCGAGCGCCGCTCCGGCGTGCCGGCCGAAGGAGAGCCCTGCCACGATCGAGTAGGCGCAGAGACAGACCGCGATGAGAAGGCCATACCCGACGGTGATCTGCGTCCGGAGGCTTACCGACCGCCGGTACAGACGGACGGCGCCGGAGAAGGGGCCCCGGGCGGTCACCCGTCGCCTTCGCGGATGGTGTAGCCGACGCCGCGCACCGTGTGGATCAGCCGGACGGCGTGTCCCTGGTCGACCCGTTTCCGCAGGCGGGCCACGTGGACCTCGATCACGTTGTCGAGCGGCGTGGAGCGATCGGTCTCCTTCCAGACGTCTCGCGCGAGCATCTCGCGCGAGACGAGCGACCCCTTGTGCCTCACGAGGTAGGCGAGGAGCTCGAGCTCCCGGGCGGTCAGCTCCACGGCGCTGCCGGCTCGGGTCACGGTTCGCGCCGTCAGGTCGACCACCAGGTCGGCCACCCCGAGACGCGTGAGCCGGTCACCGCGCCCCCGGCGGACGAGGGCGCGGACGCGGGCCAGCAGCTCCGGGAAGGCGAAGGGCTTCGCCAGGTAGTCGTCGGCACCGGCGTCGAGTCCATCGACGCGGTCCTCGACCGAGTCCCGGGCCGTGAGGACCAGGACGGGGCAGAGGATCCCCTTCTGCCGGAGGGCTCGCAGGATCTCCAGGCCGTCCCGGCCCGGCAGCATCCGGTCGAGCACGACGAGGTCGAACGGGCGGGTCGAGGCCAAGAAGAAGCCGTCTTCGCCGGTTCCCGCGATCGAAACGTCGCAGCCCTCGGCGACGAGCCCGTCCCGGAGGGCCTTCGCGACGTTCGGTTCGTCCTCGACGACCAGAACGGACGGACCCTGGGCGGTCTCCGAAGCTCCGGGAACGCCTGTCCTTTGCACGCTCCATTCTAGAGCGCGGTCCGAGGGAAGGTGGCGGGCACCGGAGTCGTCGCGGTCGGCTCCGGTGCCCGCCGAGGAGGAGTGGGGCATCGCCCCGGGATCCGATCAGTCGTCGTTCGTGTGGGACGGGGCGAGGGCGAGCTCAGGGGGAACCGACGTCGCCAGGATGCGCTGGGTCATCGAAGCGGGCGCCGTCGTGTTCCACCACTTGCCAGCCGGTCCGAAGTAGACCTTCAGGGTGTTGGCGAGGCTGACGTCGAACGCCTCGTTCCACTTCGTGATCGTCGGGTCGAGGCCGAGGCCGAACGAGTTGACCTTGGTGGAGTGGCAGCTCAGGGCGCAGGAGTTCGGCATCCCGCCCTTGTCCTGGTACATCAGGGTCTTCTCGGGGGCGATCGGCTCGAACGTGTGCGAGTGGATGTCGTAGGAGGCACCGGAGGTCGCGACCTTCGGCATGTGGCAGAGCGTGCAGCGCGAGAGGCCCATCGACCGCTCGGGTCCGTACGGGTGGAAGGAGTGCGCCTCCGTCACGTTCGATATCTTGTCGATGTTCTTGGCGTACTCGGCGACCTCTTCCTTCTTGATGGTCGCGAAGGGGCCGAAGGTCGCGTGGCAGGCGAGGCAGAGCGTATTGTTGTCGGTCGCCGTCGGGATCGTCAGCGTCCCTTCGACACGGGCTTCGATGATCTGGTGGTCGTTCTTCGTGTTGTGGTGCGGCTCGTGGCACTCGGTGCAGAGGACCTTGTGGAAGGCGAAGGCCGGCTTGCCGGACTTGTCGAAGTCGGGCCACTGCTGGTGGTGCTTCGTGGAGCTCTTGCCGTCGGGCCAGAGGCCGGAGTCATCCTTGAGATAGGTGGAGAGGGCCTCGGCGCCGCCCGGGATGAACTGCTTGCCGACGTCGTCCTTGTAGGGCCACTCGTGCGTCCCGTTCGGAACGGACCGAACGCGGTTGTGGCACTGGGCGCAGACCTCGTTGGCCTTCTCGGGGGTGAGCTTCGCCGGGTTGACGATCAGCGTCTTGTCGCCGCCGTAGAGGATGTGGTTCGAGCCCGGACCGTGGCAGGCCTCACAGCCGATGTTCAGGATGTCGGCGTTGCCGTCGCCGTCGAAGTCGAAGTAGCTCGGATCGTCGGACCTGAAGAGGACGGCGACGTACGGGCGGTAGAGGTACTCGCCGCCGGCCGTCTTCTCCATCTTCTTGATGCCGGTCGTGTGGCAGCCGACGCAGTTCTTCGACTGCGCCCCGCCGTTCTTGGCGCCGAGGTCGGCGGTGGTGACGTTCTTCCCGAAGAGCGGGGCCTTCGTCGTCGTGTCGTACCAGTTCTGGACGTTGTAGAGGACGTAGGCCTTCGTGGCCTCGTTGAACTGGATCGGCGACGTGTAGGCGTCCTTCGAGAACGTGCCGTCCGGAAGCGGAACGCGGACGACCCAGCGCTGCTTCCAGGGTCCGGTCCCTCCGTGGGTGTAGAGGACCGGCATCTTCAGCTCGCCGATCGTCACGTAGTACGTCGTCCCCTCGTAGGAGAGCTTCGGGGCGTTCGGCTTGTAAGGGTCGAAGACGGAGGAGATGGCGTTGAAGTCGAGGCCGTCGGCGAAGTCGTCCTTGCCGTTCTTGTCGTAGTCGTTGACGTTGCCCAGGCCGGGCTTCATCGAATACTGCGCGAGCGGCCGCCGGTAGGCCTTGGCGTGCCTGGTGTCGCGCCACCCGGCGTAGTTCTGGTGGCAGGCGATGCAGTACTCGGAGCCGACGTAGACGCCGGCCTGGATGTCCTGGGCCGAGTAGTAGCTCCCGAGGACCCTGGCGAGCGTCCCGTCCTGGATGGTGCGCACGGCGGTCACCGCGATCGGCTGTTCGTGCGCCGGCAGGGTCTCGACACGCTGGGCGGTCGCGGGCAGCGCGAGTGCCGCGAAGCCGAGGACGGCCAGTCCCGTTCCCTTGTGTTTCATGCTTTCCTCCTTGGTCCTTCTCGTCCGGAGCGGGCTCCGGTCATTCCTCGAAGAGCTTCGGTTCGTGGTTCGAGCCGTGGACGGCCCGATGGCAGCTGAGGCAGTTCCTGTAGCGGTTCTTCGTCTGGTCGTGAGACGAGGGGAGATCGGTGTGGCACTCGAGGCAGAGGGGCTGGATCGAGCGGCGGGCGAGGAGCCTCGGGTTCGTGGAGCCGTGGGGCTGGTGGCAGGCGACGCAGCTGCTGACCTCGCGCGGCGCGTGCGGGAAGACCCACGGGCCCCCCTTCTCGGAGTGGCAGTCGAGACAGGGGCCGCCGTTACCCAGGAGGGCGAGCCGGCCGGACCGGGTCTTGCCGTGGATGCCGTGGCAGCTCGTGCAGTCGAAGGGGCGCGAGCCGTCGCGGTGGGCATACGGGAGCTTCGATGCGCTCTTCTGGGACTCGTGGCAGGAACCGCAGAGGTCGTGGGAACGCGCGCGAAGGAGCGGGGTGGCTGCCGGAGCCGTGTGGCCAGAGGCGTGGCAGGAGAGGCAGCCGACCTGGCCGCGGGCGTGGGCCGGCGTCGTCAGGGGGGTCGTGCCCGAAGCGGCGTGGCAGGAGAGGCAGGCGCCGGGGGCGGGCGTGCGGGAGATGTTCTCCTTCTTCGGGTCGTCGACGTGGGCCTTGCCGTCGCCATGGCAGGCGACGCAGGAGGAGGAAAAGACGGCCGGGCTGCGCCGGGTCATCGCGGCACCGTGGGGGCCGCGGGCGAAGGTGGCGACGACGTCGTCGTGGCAGGCGCCGCAGGTGGCCGCGTCGACGGCCTCGCCGAACGCCGGGGGCGCGAGGAGGAAGGTGAAGATGAGGGTGAGGGCGAGGAGAGTGGTCTTCACTTGGAGAACTCCCAGCGCACGACCAGGCCGTAGCGCGTGGTGCGGTAGTCGTCGCGGTCGGCGCGCTCCTCGTCGTAGTCCCAGTACTGGACGAAGGCGGAGGCCTCGAGCGAGGCGGGCAGCTTCACGCAGAGGCGGCCCTGCGCCGTCCACGCCAGGACGGGCCAGGTCTCTCCGCGGTCCTCGACGCGCGTCCCGTCGGCCGTGAGCGTCACGGGACCGAAGCCCGTGCGGGCCGCGGCCGAGAGGGTGAGGAGCGAGAGGTCGTAGATCGAGGTCCCGCGGGTCGGAACGCCACCGGCGCCGGGAAAGACGAGCCCGGTTGCGCTCGTCAGGTCGACGGCCTCGACGTCGAACGAGAGGCCGTGCGGACCCTTCGGGGCGTCCCAGGCCAGGGTGAGGCCGCCGGCCGTGTTCTTCCGGTCGAGCCCGGCGATGGAACCAGGGTTGTCGGCCTTCTCGTAGCGGCCGTGGAGGGCGGCCGAGAAGCCCGAGCCGAGCTCGCCGCGAAGCCGGCCGCGAACGCGGTCGACGGTCTCGGGGTCGGTGCGGAAGACGTACTCGGTGAACGAGCCGTGCTCGTAGTCGACGTTGAGGCGCAGCCGGGCGGGGAGGACGGCGTTGAAGCCGGCGACGAAACCGTCGGTGTCGCGCGTGACGTCGGTGAGCGTGTCGGCCTTCGTCGCCTTCCAGGAGACCTCCCTGGACGCCAGGAAGCCCCCCGCCCAGATGCCGAAGCGGGGCTTCTCGAGGGCGAGCTCGGCGCGGCCGAGAAGGTCGCGGGTGTCGAAGAGGCCGGCCTCGTTCACGACGCCCGGAATCTCGAGCGTGGTCCCGGAGACGCTCGAGATGCGCAGCAGGCGCTGGCCGAGGAGGGCCGAGTCGGTGGTGCGGTCGCGGGCGTCGCCCGTGAGCCGGAGGACGAGGCCGCCCCCGAGGCCGATGCCGAGGCGGAGGTTGCCGGCGAGGGTGTCGAGGCTGGCCGAGCCGATCGTCTGGTCGACGTTCTCGACCTTGCCGATCGAGCCACCGCCGAGCGCCCAGGTGGCTGAGCGGTCGCCGGTGGCGTCGAGGTTCGAGCCGCTCCAGAGGACGTTGCCGACGGCCTCGAAGCCGTCGACGCGGTACGAGGCCGCGGCGCGGGCACCGGGGATCGTCTGCTCGTCCTTGCGGGTGGAGGAGGCGCCGACGAGGACGTCGGGGTCGTATCCGGGGCCGTCGGGGGACCAGCGGTTCTTCCTCTCGAAGAAGCCGTAGGACGGCTCGACGGAGAGGTGGAAGGGGCCGTCGGTGGTGGTCTCGAAGCGAAGGGCCGCCTCGGTGAAGGCCTCGTCGAGCTCGACCCGGAGGGGGTAGAGCTCGTTCAGGCCGAAGTAGGGCTGGTGGACGGTGCCGGTGCGGTCCTGCCGGCGGAGGAGCAGGGAGAACTTGCCCCAGGAGGGGCCGTCCCAGGTCACCGATCCACGCCACCGCTCGATGCGCCAGAGGTCCTGGCGCGTGCCGACGTCGGCCTCGGCGAGACCGAGAAAGGACCAGCGCTTGTCGTAGTCGAGGTCCACCTTCCAGCAGTCGTTCGGAAGCCAGTGGATCCGGGCCGCCTCCGCGGGCTCGGCGCCGCCGAAGCCCCACGCCGAGACGTTCAGCGTCTCCCGCCCGTCGGCGCCCCGCGCCGAGAGGGAGAGGTCCTCGAGGAAGAATCCTTCCCCCATGAAGAACTGGCTCTTGAAGGCGTCCACCGAGCCGGAGGTGCTCTGCCCGGCGACTCCTGCCGCGACGGATCCCGTGACGGACTGGGCTTCGAGAGTCGACGGGGCGGCGAAGAGCGCTCCCAGGCAGGTGGCGAGAGCGAATAGGCGAAGAAGACGGGTCACTCCGCAGGCCCCTTTCTCTGGCGGACCTCCTGGTTCCCGGGCAGATCGAGGTCCACGTCCGACGCCGTTCACGGTACCGCCGGGCGATTTCACCGATCCTGAAGACTCCCTGAAGAGTCGTTCAGGAAGGGCGGATCCGGTGAGCTGCGACCAGCCCGGAGAAGACGTCCTGGAGTCGGACGTCGCCAGCTTCGCCCACATTGCCTGGGCCAGCGGCTGGCGGAAGGTCCAACTTTCCGCCGCCGACCTCGCCCGCCGACCCCGACGGGCCAACGGCGAAAACGGCCGGCATCATCGTCATCCGGCGGCGCCGCTCCACCGCGAGCCCGTCCCGCCGGGCCACGACCTCCGGGGAGGTGGGCGGGAGCGCCCCCCTCTCAGTCGAAGCCGATGTGGGTGCGGAAGTCGCGGAGCATCGACCGGTAGGTATTGACCGCCTCTCCGAGCTGCCCCTTCAGGCCGCAGACGACGAGGTCGACGTCGTAGCGAAGCTCGGGGTTGCCGTTCTTGCGGAGGGCCGCCCGGCAGTAGCGTTTCCGCTGGTTCCAGTCGGCCATGAGCTTCTCGAGGTTCGCCGTCTTCACCTCGAACGCCGCGCTGAACTCGACGCTGGCGAGGGCCCCGTCGCGGTCGCGGTAGGTGAACATCCCCACCTTCGCTCCGTCGAGCTCGAGGTAGAACGCCGGAGCCCCCTCGCTGTCGGTCTCGACGGTGTGCTCGACCCCCGTCCGGGTCAGGGCCGCGCCGAGGCTCTCGGCGGTGACCGCCGGCGGCGGCGCCGGCGTGGGCGTGGCCGCGGGGATCGCCGTCGGAGTCGGTGTCGGTTTCGCCCCGAGGGTCGCGATCTTCCTGAACGGGCCCATCTCCCACGGGTACTTCCCGCCGCAGCCGGTGAGAGCCAGAAGGAAGACGACCGTCGCGAGCCTGCGCATCCTCCGTCCTTTCCGCGTCCTGCGACGCATCCGCGGACCTTCGACACCGGGGCTTTCTTTCTGCACCGATTCCATCACGAAACCGTCGGTCCGTGCCGAGCGCTTCGATCGGACGAGCGTCGAGGAGCCGATCCTCGAGGTGCGAAGACCCGTCGTTCCCGGCAAGACCCGTCACCGCGAGAGGACGCCGCCTGGCCACGACTTCCGATGAGGGCGCGGCGAGGGCCGAGGCGTTCCAACCCTCGGCGCCGGGGCGTCGGCAGCCGCACCACTCGCGCGTTCGTCAGGGCCGGTGGACCACGAAGAGGACCACCTGACCGATCCAGACGATCCCGACGATCCGGAAGAGCCAGAGCATGACGGCCGTGCCGACGAGCGCCTGGATGTGGACCGGGAACGGGACGTGGATCCTCGAGGCCGTGGGGGGCCCGAGGACCGCTGCAAGCGCGCCGAACGGCAGGACGGTGAGGGAGACGCCGAGGCGGAAGGCGGCGGAGGCGTCGGCGAAGGTGAGCGGCCCGAGCCACCCGAACGCAGCGAGGGAAGCGCCGCCGAGAAGGAGCGCGAGAGACCCCAGGATTCCGGCGCGCAGGAACCACCGCCACCGTTCGGCCATGCCGAAGACCCGCGTGAGGCGCTCCCGGTGCGCCTCGTGGCAGGCCCGCCAGGTCGACGGGCCGGAAGGCTCCGCCAGCGGCACGCGGGGCCCGTCGCCTGCCGCTCCGCCGCACCAGAGGCACCGGCGGTCGGCGCGCGAGAGAGCGAACGGCCTCGCGTAGAGCCGATGCGTGGCCATCAGGAGAACGCCGAGGCCGACGGACGCGCCCACCCCGAGCGGAGCCCGCGTGAAGAGCCCGAGGACGACGGGGACCGGCAGGAAGAGGAGTATCCCGAGCAGGCGGTCCGGCACGTCCCTGGCCCTGCCGTCCCGCCCCCTCTCCCGTCCCCTGGGCTCAGCGCCGGTTCCCGAGGAGGCGGAGGAGCATCAGGAAGAGGTTGATGAAGTCGAGGTAGAGCGAGAGGGCCCCCTGGACCGCCCCCTTCCGCCCGGACTCCGAGTCCGCTTCCACCTGCGCCGCCATCATCTTGAGCTTGCGCGTGTCGTAGGCCGTCAGCCCCACGAAGACGATCACGCCCACGCAGCTGATGACGAACTCGAGCATCGAGTTGCGCAGGAAGAGGTTCACGACGCTGGCGAGGATCACGCCGATCAGCCCCATGAACGCGAAGGAGCCGAGCCCGTCCAGCGGCCGGCTCGTGACGAGGCCGTAGGCGCTCATCGCGCCGAAGGTCCCCGCGGTGATCACGAACGTCGAGGCGATCGAGGTCGACGTGTAGACGAGGAAGATGCAGGAGAGCGTGAGCCCGTTCAGCGCCGAATAGCCGAGGAAGGCGAGCGCCGCCGTCGACGCCGACATCCGGCCCACGAGGCCGCTCATCCACGCCACGAGGCCCAGCTCCCCGATCAGGAGACCGTAGAACACCAGCCTGTTGCCGAAGATCAGCTGGAGGAGGGCTGGCGTCGAGAGAGTGACCCAGGCCACGACGGCCGTCGTGACGAGCCCGCCGGCCATCCAGCCGTAGACGCGCGTGAGGAACTTCGTCTCGGCCCGGACGGGCGAGATCGCGACAGGCTCGCGGGAATAGTCCATCGATTCTCCTTGGGGCGTTGTGGGGCGGGCTCTGCCCCCGGCCGCCGCCGGCTCGCGTCCGAGGATAGACCGACCGAAGACGACGCGCGACGAGACGGTCGCAGGCGACTCCTCGTTCGTTGACGGAGGCTCCGTGTTAGTGGCAGAATTCCTCGCTTTGCGGGGAATTTTTCCTCACTCACTCCAGGGACCGACCCGACGTTTCGCCCCCGGCCGCGGCGTCCCCGGAACGACTCTCCCCCACTCCCGACGGCCCCGGACCTTCCGGGGCCGTCTTCATTCCGTCCGTTCCCGCCTGAGCGGCCCGGCCGCCCGGCCCAACGATCCTCCAGAGGAGACGACATGCCTCAGATGACCATCAACACCGGTGACACGGCCTTCATGCTGCTGTGCTCCAGCCTCGTCATGCTGATGACGCCCGGCCTCGCCTTCTTCTACGGCGGGCTCGTCGGCCGAAAGAACGTCCTGGCGATCATGATCCAGAGCTTCGTCTCCATGGGCTGGACGACGGTCCTCTGGTGGGCCTACGGGTTCTCGCTCTGCTTCAGCGGCGACCTGAAGGGCGGCACCGACCTCGCCGGGATCGTCGGGAACCTCGACTGGGCGTTCCTGCGCGGGATCACGCTCCAGATGCCGTCCCCGGTCAACGACGGGATCCCGATGATCGTCTTCTGCGCCTACCAGATGATGTTCGCCGTCATCACGCCGGCGCTGATCACGGGGGCCTTCACGAACCGCGTGACCTTCAAGGCCTACATGCTCTTCCTGACCGCCTGGCTGACCTTCGTCTACTTCCCCTTCGTCCACATGGTCTGGGGCGGCGGGATCCTCGCGAAGATGGGCGTCCTCGACTTCGCCGGCGGCATCGTCGTCCACAACATCGCCGGGATCGCGGCCCTCGCCTCCATCCTCTACGTCGGCAAGCGGAAGGTCGAGGACCGCGGGCCGCATTCGATCCCGCTCGTCGCGCTCGGAACCGGCCTCCTCTGGTTCGGCTGGTACGGCTTCAACGCGGGGAGCGAGTTCCGGGTCGACTCCGTCACGGCCGTCGCCTTCCTCAACACCGACCTCGCCGGCAGCTTCGCCGCCATCGCGTGGCTGGCCATGGACTGGATGACGTCGAAGAAGCCGAAGTTCCTCGGCCTCCTCACCGGTGCCGTCGCGGGCCTGGCGACGATCACGCCGGCCGCGGGCTACGTCTCGCCGACGACGGCCTGCCTCATCGGCATCATCGCCGGGGTCGTCTGCTTCTACGCGGTCGCGCTGAAGAACAGGCTCGGCTGGGACGACGCCCTCGACGTCTGGGGGGTCCACGGCGTCGGCGGGTTCATCGGGATCATCCTGAGCGGCATCTTCGCCACCACGGCCTTCAACCCGGCGGGGGTCGACGGCCTCCTGCGCGGGAATTCGAAGTTCTTCTTCGTCCAGCTCCTCGCCGTCGCGATCTCCTCGGCGTGGGCGTTCGTCTTCACGTACGGAATGCTCTGGCTGATCGACCGGGTGACGCCCGTGAAGGTCACCGAGGCCGGGGAACGCTCGGGGCTCGACAGCTCGATCCACGGCGAAACGGCGTACCTCGAGGGAGTCTGAGCCATGGAGTGGATGAAGGAGGGCCGCCGGGCGGCCCTCCTCCTCCCGTTCGGTGCGGCGGCTTTCGCCGCAGCCCTCGCGCCGAGCGCCTTCGGGCAGGAGCCGGCCGCCGCCCCCGCCCCGGCTCCGGCTGCTCCCCGACCCTGGTACGAGACGATCGCCGTGAACGGCTTCGTCACGACGAGCTGGTCCTGGAACTTCAACCGTCCCGCGTCCGGCACGAACCAGTACCGCGTCTTCGACTTCGACGACAACACCATCAAGATCGACGGCGCCGAGCTCGTCCTCCAGAAGGTCGCCTCCGCCCCCGGAGAGGCGGGCTTCCGGGTCGACGCCGTCGCCGGCGCCTCGATCCCGCGGGTCTCCGCCGCGACGGGGCTCTTCCGCGACGACGACGGCGAGGCCGAAGACTTCGACCTCCAGCAGGCCTTCGTCTCGTACGTCGCGCCGCTCGGGAGCGGCCTCCGCTTCGACGCCGGGAAGTTCGCGACCCACTGCGGCTTCGAGGTCATCGAGGGGTACGACGGGTACGACGACAACGCGACCCGCTCGTTCCTCTTCGGCTACGCCGAGCCCGCGAGCCACGCCGGGCTGAAGGCGGCGTATGCCCTTTCCGGGACGGTCTCGGCGATGGTCGAGGTCGTGAACGGCTGGGACAACGTCGAGGACTCGAACTCGTCGAAGTC
>CAZNSS010000056.1:0-5875 GCA_964575465.1 uncultured Holophagales bacterium
TCTCGCCGCTCTTCGTCCGCCGCGAGGGGCAGGCGTCGGCGCTCCGGAAGGCGGACGAGGCCGCACGCTCCCGACCGCCCCTGCGTGCCGAGGAGCTCTCGTGGGCCCGGCCCGGCCCCGGGGACCTCGCCTCGATCGTCTACACCTCGGGGACGACCGGCTTCTCCAAGGGGGTCATGCTCCCGCACCGGAGCCTCTGCCGGAACGTCCTCTTCGCGCAGGAGCACATGCCCCTCGAGGCGGGAGACGCGATCGTCTCGTTCCTTCCGCTCGCGCACGCCTTCGGCTGCGCCTTCGAGTTCCTCTTCCCGGTCTCCGTCGGCTGCCGGATCGCGTTCCTCGACAAGACCCCGTCGCCGCAGGTCATCCTGAAGGCGTTCGCGGCCGAGAAGCCGCGCCTCGTCCTGACGGTCCCGCTCGTCCTCGAGAAGATCTACGCCAGGCGCGTCCGCCCGTTCCTCGAGAAGCCCGTGGTCAAGGCCCTCTCGAGGGTGCCGGCGATCCGGCGGCGCATCGACGCCCTCCTCCGGGAGAAGCTCGTCGGCGCCTTCGGCGGGAAGGTCCTCGAGGTCGTCGTCGGGGGCGCGGCCCTGAGCCCCGCCGTCGAGCAGTTCCTCGTCCGGATCGGCTTCCCGGTGACGGTGGGCTACGGCATGACCGAGTGCGGCCCCCTCCTGACCTACGCGTCGTGGCGCGAGCACCGGCCGCAGGGCGTGGGACGCGTCGTCGACGGGATGGAGCTCGTCGTCGACTCGCCCGACCCGACGCGCGTGGCGGGCGAGGTGAAGGTCCGCGGCCCGCACGTGATGGCCGGCTACTACAAGAGCCCCGAGGCGACCCGGGAGGTCCTCGACGAGAACGGCTGGCTCCGGACCGGCGACCTCGGCCTCCTCGACGACGCCGGCTTCCTCACCCTCCGCGGCCGTTCCAAGACGATGTTCCTCGGGGCGACGGGGCAGAACGTCTACCCCGAGGAGATCGAGGCGAGGCTGAACGCCCTTCCGTTCGTCGCCGAGTCGCTCCTCGTCGAGCGGGACCACCGGCTCCACGCCCTGGTGTATCCCGACTTCGAGGCCGCCGACGCCGTCCGGGTCGGGCACGACGGGATCGAGAGGGAGATGGAGAAGAACCGCCAGAAGCTGAACTCGGGGCTCCCGCCGTTCTGCCAGGTCGCGGAGATCGAGATCGTCCCCGAGGAGTTCCAGAAGACCCCGACGCGGAAGATCAAGAGGTTCCTCTACGCCGGGCGCACCGGATGAGCCCGGGTCTGGTCTAATCCGCCTCCGTGAAGGAGCGGAATTGGAGACCCGCCGGCTGACGGTCGAGCTGGAGCTCCCCGCGGGGCGCCTCCACGTCGAGATGGAGGTCCCGACGGGTACCGTGCCGATCCAGGAGCTCCTGCCAGCGCTCCGGACGACGGCCGACGCCTTCGTCGCCTACGGAGCCGAGGTCTCGAAGGCCGAGGGGCGGCCCATCTCCTGCACGAAGGGGTGCGGCGCCTGCTGCCGGCAGCTCGTCCCGATCACCCACTCCGAGGCCCGCCGCCTCACGTCGCTCGTCGAGGAGCTCCCGGAGCCGAGGCGGGCCGAGGTGAAGGCGCGGTTCGCGGCCGCGCTCCAACGGATCGAGGAGGCCGGCCTCCTGCCCACGCTCGACGGACGGCGGAAGTGGCGCACCGGCGACGCGACCGGGGTCGGAATGGAGTACTTCCGGCTCGGCATCCCGTGCCCCTTCCTGGTGGACGAGAGCTGCTCGATCTACTTCGATCGCCCGATCGCCTGCCGCGAGTACCTCGTCACCTCGGACCCCGTCCACTGTGCCGCACCGACGGCCGAGACCGTCGAGACGGTCCCGCTCCCGACGCGCGTCTGGGCGGCGGTCTCGCGCGAGGAGATGGGCGTCCCCGATTCCGACCCCGCGTCCTGCATCCCGCTCATCCTCGCGCCCCGGTGGGCGGCGCTGAACCCCGGGGAAGGCGAACGGCGCCCCGGTCCGGAGACGCTGAAACGCATCTACTCCCGCTTCTCGCGCGACCGCAGCGGCGAGGGGGAGAGCGAATGACCGTCGAGGCGGGGCGGAAGCTCGGCCGGTACGTCCTCTCGCGCAGGATCGGCGCCGGCGGAATGGCGGAGGTCTGGGAGGCCTTCGACGAGGGGCTCCACCGGAGCGTCGCGGTGAAGGTCGTAAGGGACGAGATCGCGGGCGAGGCGGAGTTCCGCGAGCGATTCATCCGCGAGGCGCGCCTCGCCGCCCAGCTCGAGCACCCCCGCATCCTGCCGATCTACGACTTCGGGACGGAGGCGGGGATCACCTACCTCGTCATGCCGCTCCTTCCGGGCGGAAGCCTCAAGGAGAAGATCTCGGGCCCGATGGCCGCGGAAGAGGCGATCGAGGCCCTCTCGTCGATCGCCGCGGCGCTCGACCACGCGCACGCGCGGGGCGTCCTCCACCGCGACGTGAAGCCCTCGAACGTCCTCGTCGACGCCTCCGGCAGCCTCCTCCTCGCCGACTTCGGACTCGCCAAGAACACGGCCGTCTCGTCCGAGCTCACCGCGGCCGGGATGGTCGTCGGCACTCCCGCCTACATGGCCCCCGAGCAGGCGATCGGCAAGCCCTGCGACGCGCGCGCCGACCAGTACGCCCTCGCGGTGATGGCGTTCGAGCTCGTCACCGGCCGGACGCCGTTCCGGAGCGAGTCGCCGTTCGCGGTCCTCGACAAGCACCTCCGGGAGGCGCCGCCGCCGCCCTCCACCTTCGTCCCGGGTCTCCCCTTCGAGGTCGACGTCGTCCTCGCGAAGGCCCTCTCCAAGCAGCCGCAGGACCGCTTCGGAAGCTGCCGCGAGATGGTCCAGGCGCTCGCCGCAGCGCTCGGGGCCTCGATGCCCCCGAAGCCCTCCACGGCGATCCGCGTCGCGCCGACCTCCGACGTGACGTGGGTTTCCGGCTCGGGGCCGACGCCCCCTCCCCGTACCCCGCCCCCGTTCACGCCCCCGCCGCACATGACCCTTCCCGCGCCGCAGACCGCGGTCACGATCCGGCGTCCGAGCTCGGCCGGCCCGCCGACCGGGGCGATCGTCGCGGCCGTCGTCGTCGTGGCCCTCGTCTTCCTCGGCGTCGCGGGGGGCGTCGGGTGGATGCTCTTCGGGCCGAAGTCGGGCCCGGCCGGGGGTGGTACCGACGTCGCGGTCCTCCCGACGCCGACGGTGGTCGCGGCGGTGCCGACGGTCGCGATCGGGACGACGGAGCCCGGGGCGGAGGCCACGCCGACCCCGACCGAGCCGGAGTCGCGCGTGACGATCGAGGAGCTCGGAGTCCCGACCGTTCCTCCGCCCGTGACGCTCCGGCCGACGGCCGTCCCCGTCCGGGACACCGGTCCGGCGGGCTCGCCGACCGCCGCACCGACCCCCGAGCCGAGGCTCCCGGTCGTCCCTCCCACCGCGGAGCCCCAGAAGCCCGCCGAAGCGAACCCCGCCGCGCGCCTCGAGCGTGTCGTCCCGTTCCGGGCCGGAGAGAAGGTGCCGGTCGGCATCGAGGACCGGTTCATCACGATCGAGTCGGTCGAGGTGACGGGCTGGCCGAAGCCGGACGAGGTGCGGAAGGCCGAGGGGAAGCCGAACGACGAGACGAAGCTGACGCTCAAGTTCGCCTACGTGAACCGCGACGACGACGACTGGAAGTGCGTCTACCGCGTCCAGGTCCTCGACGACGCGGGGAGGGAGATCGGCTCCGGCGTCCAGGAGCGGACGCTCAACGGGACCGAGGCGAACGACACGAACCGCGTCGCCGTGAAGATGCGGACGGCCGACTTCCCGAAGGCCGTGAAGCTCCGCGTCCGCATCCTCGCGAAACCCGACTGACCGCGGTCCCGCCACCCCGCCCCTAGAATCGGGCGTGCGCGCCCGACGATGCGTCTCCCCCGTCCTCCTCCTGCCCATCGCCGCCCTCCTCGCCGGCTCAACGGCCCTCGCGGCGCAGACCCCGGTGAAGGGCGCGGCCGCCGCACCCGCCGCGGTCACCGAGCTCGACGAGGCCTCCGCCGGGCGCTTCGCGCGCCTCGCCCTCGACTGCGTCCACCGGGAGTACCCGAACAAGGTCGCCCACGTGATGAACGGGGACGCCGACGCGAAGCCGCCACGCGAGCTGACGCCCGCCTTCTACGGCTGCTACGACTGGCACTCCTCCGTCCACGGCCACTGGCTCCTCGCCCGGCTCGCCCGACGGTTTCCGGCCGCACCTTTCGCCGCCGAGGCGCGCGCGGCGCTCGGGAGGAGCCTGACGGAGAGGAACGTCGCCGGCGAGGTCGCCTACCTCTCCGTGCCGGGGCGCGTCGGCTTCGAGCGGCCCTACGGCCTCGCCTGGCTCCTGGCGCTCGCCGCCGAGCTGCGCGAGTGGGACGACCCGGAGGCGAAGGCGTGGTCACAGGCCCTCGCCCCGCTCGAAGCGAAGAGCGCGGAGATGCTCTTCGCCTGGATCCCGAAGCTCGCCTACCCGATCCGTGAGGGAGAGCACCCGCAGACCGCTTTCGCCTTCGGCCTCGTCCTCGACTGGGCGCGCGGCGCGGGCGAGACGGAGAAGGCGGCGCTCCTCGCCCGCCGCGTCGTCGAGCTCCACGGGAAGGACCGGGACTGCCCGATCGACTACGAGCCCTCCGGCCAGGACTTCCTCTCGCCGTGTATCGCCGAGGCCGACCTGATGCGGAGGGTCCTGCCGCCCGACCGCTTCTCCAAGTGGCTCTTCAACTTCCTCCCAGGCCTGCCCGTGGACGGCTCTGCGAAGTGGCTCGCCCCCGGCGTCGTGACCGACCGGACCGACGGCAAGCTCGTCCACCTCGACGGCCTGAACCTGTCGCGGGCCTGGATGCTGCAGGGGATCGCCGCCGGTCTCCCGAAGGGGGACGCGCGTGTCCGCTCTCTTCGCGCCACGGCGGCCGCACACGCTGCGGCGAGCCTCCCGAGCGTCACCTCCGAACACTACGAGGGGAGCCACTGGCTCGGGACGTTCGCGGTCTATCTCCTCACGGAGCGCGGGCTTCCCCAGGCCCTCCCGCGCTGAGGAGGAGCGGCAGGGCGGCCGGCATGACGTCCGTCATTCCGGCCCTCCCGCGTGGCGTGCTACGGTTCGCGCCATGACGATGCCCGCTCACGACCACGACCACGATCACTCCCACGAGGGCGAGGACTTCGTCTTCGGCCACGAGGTCCTCGACCTCCTCGCGCAGCGGGGCGGGCGGCTCCCGGTGGCGGAGCTGAAGGGCCTGGCGGCTGCGGCGTTCGGGGCGGACGCCCTCTACGGCAACTGTCACGGCGACCGGTTCGACTTCGAGGGGCTCCTCGAGTTCCTCTCCTCGAAGGGGAAGATGGCGCTCGAGGGCGACCTCGCCTCGCTCGGGCACCTCCCCGGCTGCTCCGGACACTGAGCCGGCGGCGCCGCGTCTCTTCGTCGCGGGTCCCGGTGGCCCCGTCCCGCCCATAGAATCGCGGGCCGTGAAGCCCCGCATCGAGACCTCGGCCCGCCGGTTCGAGGCCGGCGGGCGCCCCTTCACGCTCCACCGCGACGCTCACGGGGTGATGCACGCCGCCGCAGCGGACGACCTCGCCCTCGCGACGGCGTACGGCTTCGCCCACGCCCACGACCGCGCGCTGCAGATGCTCCTCGTGAGGCTCATCGGACGGGGACGGCTCTGCGAGCTGCTGGACGACTCCCCCTCCTCGCTCGTCGTCGACCTCTTCATGCGGAGGAACCTCTTCGCCGCTTCCTCCGACGAGGAGGCCGCGGGTCTCGGAGGACGGGCCAGGGAGCTGGCCGAGGCCTACGCCGCGGGAGTGAATGCGCGCCTCGCGCGGGGGCGGCCGTGGGAGCTCCGGCTCCTCGGCGT
>CAZNSS010000056.1:5975-12419 GCA_964575465.1 uncultured Holophagales bacterium
GGACGGCCTCTGGGTCGCGCGCGCCTGGACGTGCCGGCGCGACGGCGGGACAGCCTCCCTCGAGGCGATCCTCGACCTCTGGTCGTCGACCGACGTCCCCGCGGCGATGGAGGCCGCCTCGCGGATCGCCCTCACGGCGAACTGGCTCGTCTCGGGAAGAGACGGCCGGATCGGGGCGCAGCAGTCGGGCCTCCTCCCGCGCCGGCGCCGCGAGACGGGGGTCCTCCCTCTTCGTGGATGGGAGCCGCACGACCTCTGGGACGGCACCCTTCCGCCGACCGAGCTCGCGAGCCTCCTCGACCCCCCCGGGGGAGTCCTCGCCACCGCGAACGACGGCGGCCACGGCGGGTGGGCGCCGGTCGGGATCACGCTGTCGATGGGGAGCGACCGGGCCGACCGGCTCCGGGAGCTCGCGGCGGAGAAGCTCTCGGTCGCGGGCCGCCTCGAGGCCTCCGACCTGGGCGCGATGCAGTCGGACGTCGTCTCCGGGCAGGCCCGCCGCCTCCTGGCCGCGCTCGATCCTCACCTGCCGGACCTTCCCGCCGTCCGCTTCCTTCGCGCGTGGGACCGCCGCTACGACCTCGGCTCGAAGGGAGCCGTCCTCTTCGAGAGGCTCCACGAGGCGCTCTGCGACGAGCTCTTCGGGAAGGGTCTCTTCGGCGCCGAGGCGTGGCGCGCTCTCCGCGACAACTCCCTCGTCCACCCGTTCTACTTCCGCCTCTTCGACGACGTCCTCGCCTCCGAGGACGCCGCGGCGTGGTTCGGCACGGAAGGGAAGGCCGCCTTCGTCTCCGGCGTCGCCCGCGCGGCCCTCGACGGCGTCGACCTGGAATCGCTCCCCCCCTGGGGCGACGGCCGCCGCGTCTTCATGCGGCACCTCCTCTTCGGCGGCAAGCTCCCGTCCTTCCTCGGGTTCGACCGCGGGCCGATCCCGGTCACCGGGGGCCGCGCGACCGTCGTCCAGGGACAGGTCCTCACGCTCGCGGGGCGCGAGTCGTCCTTCTGCCCGTCGTGGCGATTCGTGACCGACCTGGCGACGAACGAGGCCGAGACGGCCCTCGCGGGCGGCCCCTCCGACCGCCGCTTCTCCCGCTGGTACGCGACCGACATCGCGCGCTGGCTCACCTTCGAGCGAAAGACCCTGAAACCCTGAGCTGGGGTCAGGCGTGAAATCGTGTATTTCTACAGAAATACACGATTTCACGCCTGACCCCGCGTCGGGGGTGACCCCACGTCGGGGGGGGACTACCGGGCGTCGCGCTTCACTGACGGGGAACGGCCGGTCGCGACCGCGGTGACGGCGAACCCCTCGGAGAACGGTTCCGCGCGGACGAAGCGGGGCGGGACGGCGAAGCGGCCGGAGCGGTCCAGGTAGCCCCACCGGCCGTTGAGCCTCACGAGCGCCCGCCCTCCGGAGAACGGCCGCGCCTCTTCCAGCCACATCGGCGCGATGGACCATTCGCCCGTCGGCGTCACCCAGCCCCAGCGCCCCGCGGCGTCGCGCACGAGGCCGAGCCCCTCGGAGAACGGGAGCGCCGCGGCGTGGACCGCGGGGACGACGACCTTTCCGGACGGGTCGGCGTATCCCCACGAGACCCCGCTCGGCGACCCGCTCCTCGCCTGCACCGGGGCGAGCCCCTCCGAGAAGAGCCCGACCATCGCGAGGGGCGAGGCGGGGACGACGGTCCGCCCGTCGGGGCCGCCCCAGGAGGGGCCTCTCGCCTCGACTCGCGGGACGAGCCGCTCGCCGAACGCGAAGGAACGGAGACGCCGGAACTGCTCGACGGAGGGCGTGCCGAAGAGCGACCCCGACAGGTCGTTCAGAAACGGCTTCTCGACGACGACCCGGCCGCTCCGGTCGATGACCGCGGAGACGAGGATGTGCTTCTCCGTCACCCGCTCGACGTAGGCGAGACCATTCGAGAAGGGGCCGGCGGCCTTGAAGCCCGGCGCGACGACGAAGGTTCCCTTCGGGTCGACGTAGCCCCAGTCGTTCGCGCCGAGGTCGCTCGAGACCTTCACGGCCGCGAGCCCCTCCGAGAACGAGGAGGCGCCCGCGAACTGCGCCGGTATGGCGAAAGCGCCGGTGCGGTCCATGAAGCCGTAACGCGTCTCGCGCTCCGTCGTGACCGAGACGAGGGAGAGGCCGCCCGAGAACGGCAGCGCCTGGCCGATCGTGGTGGGGACCTCGAGGACGGTCGTCCCGTTCCTGTCGACGAACCGGCGCCGGCGGCCGTGCCGGTCGACGCGCTCCTCGACGAGCGCGAGTCCCTCGGAGAACGACTGCGCCGAGATCAGCTCGTGCGGCACCACCGCCCTCCCCTCCGCGTCGACGAAGCCGAACCGGTGAGGGACGTGCGTCGCGACGCTCCCGGCGCCCTCTTCGACGACGCCCGCGTCGAGCTCGACGAGGGGCGACGCCGCCTCGTCGACGACCCAGCTTTTCGGCCCCTTCGTGACGACGGCGAGCCCCTCCGAGAACGGGCGGACCATGTCGAAGCGCCCCGGCAGGAAGGAGCCGTCCTTCGACATGAGGCGCACGTCCTCGCAGTCGCTGCAAAGGCCCCCGGCCGGGAGGCGGACGGCGGTGAACCCGCCCGAGAAAGCCGTCGCGCCGAGCATCTTCGGCTCGAAGGCCCAGCGACCCGCGGAGTCGACGAACCCTGTGATGAGGCGCCGCCCGGAATAGCCGCCGAACTTCGTGTCGAACGTCCCGTCCTTCACGACGCCGACCCGCGCGAGCCCCTCGGAGAACGGCTCGGCTTCGTCGAAGGCGGGTGCGATCGTCATCCGCCCCTTCGCGTCGACGTAGCCCCACTTCTCCCCGACCCTCACCGGGGCGAGGCCACCGGCGAAGTGGCCGGCGTCGTCGAACGAGATCGGCACGGCGAGCTTTCCCGAGAGGTCGACGAACCCGCACCGGCTCCGGTCGCAGACGGCGGCGAGGCCCTCGTGGAAGTCGCCCGCCCGGAACCACGCCGGCCCGGCGACGACCTCGCCCGCCGTTCCGAAGAATCCCGCGAGCCCCTCGACGACGACGCGCGCACGCCCCTCGCGAAACGGCCCGGCGTCGTCGAAGCGGGGCGGTATGCGGAGCGCGCCCGCCCGGTCGACGAAGCCCCAGCGCCCGTCGACGAGCACCGCCGCGAGCCCCTCGGAGAATGGGAGCGCCGCGTCGTAACCCGGGGCGATCACGAACCGGCCGGTCCGGTCGATGAACCCGTAACCCTCCCTGTACTCCTCCCGCGCGGCCGCGAGCCCCTCGGAGAAGCGCTCCGCGTCCTGGAACCGGGCCGGGACGACGAGCTGTCCCTTCGCGTCGACGTAGCCCCTGAGGAGGTCGCCCGACTTCTGGACGACGGCGAGCCCCTCCGAGAAGGAGGTCTTCAGCTGGTACCCGGGAAGCCGGGCCTTCGCCGGGGGCATGACGAAGCCGCGCCCGCAGGCGGCGGCGAGGAGCGCCGGCAGGACGACGGAAACGGTGCGGCCTCGATTCCGGTGCGGCATGGGCGGCTCGCCGGGAGTATCGCGCAGCGCCCGCGAGCGTTCGGGGAGACGTGGCCTTCCCCGAGGCGCGCGGGGCGCTACGATCCCCGCCGGAGGTTCCGATGGACTTCTCTTCCCGGCGCTTCGCGCGCCTCTCGGTGGCCCTGGCGTCTGCCGTCTCGGCCGTCGTCCTCTCCTCTCCTGCCGCGGCGCAGACGAAGCTCCTCCGCTTTCCCGACGTCCACGGCGGGAGGGTCGCGTTCTGCTACGCGGGCGACCTCTGGACCGCACCGGTGACCGGGGGGCTCGCGGCCCGCCTCACCGCGCACCCGGGGCAGGAGCTCTTCCCGAAGTTCTCGCCCGACGGCAGGTGGATCGCCTTCACCGGCCAGTACGACGGCGACGAGCAGGTCTACGTCGTCCCGTCCGAGGGGGGCGTCCCGAAGCGCCTCACGTGGTACCCGGCCCGCGGGCCCCTCCCGCCGCGCGGGGGAGTCGACAATCAGGTCTACGGCTGGACCCCCGACGGGGCGAAGGTCCTGTTCCGCTCGCTCCGCGACGCCGAGAGCGCGAAGGTCGAGTCGGCGCTCTACACGGTTCCCGTTTCGGGCGGTCTCCCCGTGAAGCTCCCGATGTACACGGCGGGCGCGGGCGACTTCAGCCCCGACGGGAAGAAGCTCGTCTATTCGCCCCTCTTCCGCGACTTCCGCACCTGGAAGCGCTACGAGGGGGGATGGGCGCAGGACCTCTTCCTCTACGACCTCGCGACCGGCACCTCGAAGGTGATCGCGCCGTCGAAGCGGACGGAGCGCGACCCGATGTGGATCGGCGAGAGGATCTACTTCGTCTCCGACCGCGACGGCACCCTCAACCTCTACTCCGTCGCCACGAATGGCGAGGGGCTCGAGAAGCTGACGAGCTCGACGACCTGGGACGTCCGATGGGCCAGCTCCGACGGCGCCGGGAAGATCGTCTACGAGCTCGGCGGCGAGCTGCGCCTCTGGGACGTGAAGGCGAAGGCCGAGACGGCCCTCGCGATCACGGTCCCGTCCGACGGGCTCTCCGCGCGACCCGCGCGCGTCCCGGCCGAGAAGCAGATCGAGAGCTACAGCCTCTCGCCGAAGGGGGAGCGGGTCCTCTTCGTCGCCCGCGGCGACGTCTTCACGGCGCCGATCGAGAAGGGGCCGACGCGGAACCTGACGCACTCCTCGAACGCCCACGACAAGCACGCGGCCTGGTCTCCCGACGGGAAGACGGTCCTCTTCGTCTCCGACCGCTCGGGCGAGGAGCAGCTCTGGCTCGTCCCGCAGGACGGCTCGGCGAAGGCGGAGCAGCTGACGACGACCTTCGGCTCGATGCTCTCGGCGCCGGCCTGGTCCCCCGACGGCACGCGGATCGCGGTCTCCGACAAGGACGGGAGGCTCTGCGTCGTGACGGTCGCCGGGAAGAAGGTCGTCGAGATCGCCGACGACCGCTTCGGCGGCCTCACCGACTACGCCTGGTCTCCCGACGGCGGGCACCTCGCGTTCTCGATGGGCGAGCACACGGGCCTGCGCGTCCTCCACGTCTGGAGCGTCGCCGACGGCAAGGTGAAGCGCGTGACGAGCGAGATGTTCTCCTCGTACGCCCCCGCGTGGGACCCGGACGGCGGGCTCCTCTGGTTCCTCTCCGACCGCGAGTACGCCCCGCAGATCTCCGACATCGAGTGGAACTACGCGGGGAACCGGCGGACCGGGATCTTCGCCCTCGCCCTCCGGAAGGACGTCGCCGATCCCTTCGCTCCGGAGAGCGACGAGGTGACGCCGGGCGACGCGAAGGACGCGAAGAAAGACGCCGACCGGAAGGACGGCGAGAACAAGGGCGACAAGGGCGACGAGGCGGTCGCCGACGCGAAGAAGGGCGACGCGAAGAAGGAGCCCGCGAAGCCGCCGAAGCCGGTCGTCGTCGAGTGGGACGGCCTCGCCTCCCGCGTCGTCCGCGCCCCGGTCGAGGCCGACAACGTCGACCACCTCGTCGTGACGAAGGAGGTGCTTCTCTACACGAAGGAAGGGGCGTCGTTCTACGGGCGGGACAGCTACCGCAAGCCGTGGCTCTCGATCTACGACCGGAAGAAGCGCGAGGAGTCGGAGCTCGTCGCCGACGTCGACGGCTGGGCCGTCTCGCGCGACGGGTCGAAGGTGCTCGTGAGGGGCGGCGGCAAGGAGAAGGGCTTCAAGCTCTGGGAGGCCAGGCCCAAGGCGAAGGACCCGAAGAGCGTCTCGACGAAGGAGCTCGTCGTCGACCGGGTCCCCGCCGAGGAGTGGGCGACGATCTTCGACGAGGTCTGGCGCCGCTACCGCGACTTCTTCTACGTCCGCAACATGCACGGGTACGACTGGACGGCGATCGGCGCGCGCTACCGGCAGCTCCTGCCGTACGTCGCGCACCGCTCCGACCTGACGTACCTCCTCGGCGAGATGGTCGCCGAGCTGAACGTCGGGCACGCCTACATCGAGGAAGGGGACGTCGACCGTCCCGCCCGGGCGAAGGTGGGCCTCCCCGGCGCGCGCTTCGAGCTCGACGCGAAGGCCGGGCGCTACCGGATCGCGACGATCTTCCGCGGCCACAACGAGGAGGAGAAGTACCGCTCGCCCCTCACCGCGGTCGGCGTCGACGCCCGCGTCGGCGACTACGTCCTCGCCGTCGACGGCGAGGAGCTGAAGGGGGACGACAACCCCTACCGGCTCCTGCAGCACAAGACGCACCCCGTCACCCTCACGCTGAACGCGAGGCCTTCGCTCGAGGGGGCGCGCAAGGCGACCTACGTCCCGGTCGAGAGCGAGGCGAACCTCCTCTACCTCGACTGGGTCCTCGGCAACCACGAGAAGGTGACGAAGCTCTCGGGCGGGCGGGTCGGCTACCTCCACATCCCCGACATGGGCGCCCCCGGCATCTACGAGTTCCTCAAGTGGTACTACC
>CAZNSS010000057.1:0-12412 GCA_964575465.1 uncultured Holophagales bacterium
GTGAAATCGTGTATTGTTTTCAACAATACACGATTTCACGCCTGACCCCGCGTCCCCTGACCCCGCGTCCCCGACTCAGGGGGAGGGGAGCCTCGCGGGGTCGCCGAGGAGGAGGGAAGGGTCGACGCGGGCGCCGCGCCACTTCAGGCCGAAGTGGAGGTGGGGGCCGCTGACGCGGCCCGTCGCGCCGGAGAGGCCGAGGACGTCTCCCCGCGCCACGCGCTGCCCGGCCTTCACCTGGATCCTCGACAGGTGCATGTACATCGAGACGAGCCCCCCGCCGTGGTCGACGAAGACGCTCTTCCCGGCGAAGAAGTGGTCGCCGACGAGGACGACGAGCCCCTTCTCGGCCGCGAGGACGGGCGTCCCCGTCGCCGCCCGGAAGTCGGCGCCGCCGTGCGGCGAGCGCGGCTCGCCGTTGAAGACCCGACGGGTCCCGAAGTTGCGCGGGGCGGGTGCCTTCGCGAGGGGCGCGCCGAAGGGGAGGGAGAAGACCGGCTCGGTCCGGAGCGAGAAGACGGGCGCGATCTCCTTCCGCTCGCGCTCGACGCGGCGCAGGTCCTTCTCGGAGAGCTTCACCTTCCGCGGGTCGACCGAGAGCTTCTCCTCCGCGTAGGGCGGGGGGAGGAGCCGGATCGTCGCCGTCTCGCGAACGCCGCGCCGTTCGCGGTGGATCGCGAGCGTCTTCTCCTCGGTCCCGAGGTCGACCGGGAAGTAGCAGGCCCCGTCGAGCGGCTTCCAGCTCTCGCGGGCGTCGCCGCAGAGCGCCAGCCCGTCGCCGGGCCAGCGGACGAGGCCTCCCGGGACGACGTCGACGACCGGCTCGGCCCCGAGCGCCGGGACCGCCAGGGCGAGGGCGAGGAGAGCGGCGCGCGTCACGACTTGGAGATGAACCCCCACGGAGAGGCCTGCCGGGCGGCGTGGTCGAAGACGCCCCGCTGCGCGGCCGAGACGCGCGCCTCGGGGCGGGCGACCGCGAGGAGCGTCTCGCGGTGTTCCTTCACGAGCCGGCGGACCGGCACCCCGGCCGCCGCCTGCGCGAGGATCGGCCCCGACTCGAGCCCCATCTTCGCGAGGTACGCCTCCCAGATCGCCTCGGTCACCGGCATCCCACGGAAGGTGACGTTCGGCATCGCGCGGAACGCGCCCTCGAGCTTCTTCAGCTTCCGGGAGAGCTCGTCGGGGTCGTCGAGGACCTCCGTCTCGAACGGCGTGTGGGGCTTCGGGATGAAGGCGTTCACGCTCGGGACGAGAGTCCCGAGCCGGCCGAGCTTCCGCCCTTCCTCCAGCATCACGAGACGCAGGTCGTCGACCATCCTGACGAGGTCGTCGACGTCCTCCTCCGTCTCGCCCGGGAGACCCACCTGGAGGTAGAGCTTCAGGTTCGTGAAGCCCGCCCGCGCGACCAGCCGGACCTTCTCCCGGAGCATCTCGTCGGAGACCTTCTTGTTGATCGCCCTCCGGAGCCGCTCGTTCCCCGCCTCGGGCGCGATGGCGAGGGACTTCTCCCCCTGCCGGGCCAGGATCGCGAGGAGCTCCTCGGAGAGGGCGTCGATCTTGATCGAGGAGAGCGCGATGTGGAACCCGAGGCCGGAGAGGCCGTTCAGGATCGGCAGGATCTCGGGGTGGTCGGCCACGGCGGTCGCGATGAGCCCCACGCGCGAGGTGAGCGGCCGGCAGCGCTCGGCAACGGCGAGGATGCTCGAGGCCGGGATCCGGACCTGCGGCGCCATGGCGTACGCCGCCCAGCAGAAGCGGCACATCTCCGAGCAGCCGCGCGCGACCTCGATGAGGAGCTTGTCCGAAAGCTCGGTGTGCGGCGTCAGGATCGTCGTGTGAGGGGGCTCGCGGGTCGCCCCCTCCGCCCCGCGGAACTGGTCGACGACGACCTTTCCCTCGTCGGCCTCCCCGGAGTGCTCCCCGTGGACCGCCGGGACGTAGAGCCCCCTGAGCGTCGCGAGCCGCTCGAGCGCCTCGGCGCGCGGGAGCTCGGAACGGAGGACGTCGGCGATCCCGGGAACGAGCTTCTCCCCGTCTCCCATCGCGAAGGCGTCGACGTACGGCGTCAGCGGGAGCGGGTTGATCCGGGCGCAGTCGCCCCCGACGAGGACGATCGGGTCGCCGTCGCTCCGCTCCCGCCGGTCGAGGGGGATGCGGGCGGCCGGGAGGATCCGGAGGAGGTGGACGTAGTCCATCTCCCACGAAACCGAGAACGCCACGAGCGGGAAGGCGCCGAGCGGCGTGTCGCTCTCGAGCGTCCGGGGGCCGCGGCCCGGGAGATCGGCCTCGTCGAAGAAGAAGCGCTCGCAGGAGAGGTCGTCCTCCCGGTTCAGGAGGCGGTAGACCCACTGGAAACCGAGGTTCGACATCCCGATCTCGTAGGAGTTCGGGAACCCGAGGGCGACCCGGTGCCTCCCCGCCCGGCCGAAGCTCTCGGTCGCCCGCTCGGCGGCGAGGAGCTTCTGTCGCCTCTCGGCGGGGGACGTGGGGCGGCGGGCGTTCATGGTGGCGGGGTCCTGCGAGGACGTCTCATGCTACCCCGCCCCGCCGCCGGGGTCCTGCCGGGACCGGGATTCGGTCCTGCCGGCCGGAACGGGCCTTCCGAAGCGTGCCTTCCGGTAGGATTCCCCGCGCGCGGAAACCTTCTTCGCGCGTTTGACGTTTCGGTGGGGTGAGAGGCACACGATGTACTACGTCATCGGCGGCGACGGACAGCAGTACGGACCGATCGACGAGGCGACGCTTCGCGGGTGGCTCGGCGAAGGCCGGGTCGCCGCGGCGAGCCTCTCCTTCAAGACGGGCGAGGCCCAGTGGATCCCGCTGCGCGACCGCCCCGAGCTCGCGGACGTCCTCGCGGTCCCGGCCGCGTCCGTCCCGCCGGTCGCCCCGCCCGCCGGGCCGATGCCGGTGACGCCCGACACGCCGAAAGACTGGCTCGTCACGCTCCTCCTCTCGATCTTCCTCGGGACTTTCGGGGTCGACCGCTTCTACCTCGGCCACATCGGGCTCGGGATCGGCAAGCTCGTGACGTTCGGCGGCTGCGGCATCTGGTGGCTCATCGACGTCATCCTGATCGCCGTCGGCTCGGTCACCGACGCGAAGGGGCGCCCGCTCGTCAAGACCTAGGGCCGCACCAGCCGCCCCGCGACGAACTCCACGGCGCGCTCCTCCGCCCAGTAGCGGACCCGGAAGGGGCTCTTCCCGGCGATGAAGCCGGTGTGTCCGCCGTGCCGCGTCGCCACCAGGCGGACCGCGCCCGAGGCGTTCGCCGCGACGCGGTCGAGGACCGAGGCGGGGAGAAAGGGGTCGTCCTCGGCCGAGAGGCAGAGCGTCGGCGTCGTGATACGGGAGACCCAGTTCACCGCGCTCGACGCGTCGTAGTAGTGCTTCGCGCCCCGGAAGCCGTGGAGCGGCCCGGTCACGGAGTCGTCGAACTCGAAGAAGGTCCGGGCCGTCCGCATCCGCGCGAGGTCGATCCGCGCGGCCGCGCCGGGGTGCCGCTCGAGGAGCTGGCTCGCTTTCTTCCGGAGGCCCCGGAGGAACGTCGCGGTGTAGATCGGCCCGAGACCCTTCTCGAGGTTCCGCGCTCCCGCCTCGAGGTCGAACGGGACGGAGATCGTCGCGGCGGCGGCGAGGAGCCGCTGTCCCGGATTCTCGCCGAGCCACTTCAGGAGGACATTCCCGCCGAGCGAGACGCCGATCGCCCCGTGCGGGACGTCCGCCCCGGCCCCCGCGATCGTTCGCGCGACGTGGTCGAAGTCGGCCGTCTCGCCCGAGTGGTAGAGACGCGAGCCCCGGTTCGGGAGGTTCCGGTCGAGGGCGGGGAGCGCGCGGGCGCAGGAGCGGAAGTTGATCGCGACCGCCCGGAGTCCCCGGTCCTTCAGCAGCGCGAGGAGCCCCTGGACGTAGACCGAGTGGGCGCTCCCCTCGAGGCCGTGGAGGAGGAAGACGCGGGGCGCGTCCGCCGGGCCGTCGAGGTGGTCGAGGACGAGCTCGTCGCCGTCGGGCGTCGGGAGAGTTTCCCTCCGGAGAGGGACGAGGAGTCGTGGGCGCGTCAGGCGTCCCCAGAACGTCTGGACGTGCCGGTGCCCCAGGGCAGGGGCGGGCTCGAACGGGGGGATCGTCTCGTCGGGAGGGGTCGGCACGGCTTCCTCGGCGCGGCCGGAGTTTAGGCGACCGGCCAGGCGCGGGCCGGGCGGCTAACATCCGTCCCCCATGCCGCGCCCTCCCGAGCTGTCGCCCGCCGCCGCGTCGATCAGGGGCTCCGTCTACTCGTCGGTCCTCCACCGCCTTGCGACCTACGGGGGCGAGGTCTGCCCGCTCAACGTCGGGGACACCTGGCTCGAGCCGGCGGACGGCTGCAGGATGGAGGACCTCGCCGTCGCGGCCCACCCCGGGATGCACCGGTACGCCCCCCCCCAGGGCCTCCCGGCCCTCGTCGACGCCGTCGTCGAGAGGCTCCGCACCCGGACGGGCGTCGCCCTCGAGCGGGAGAACGTCTTCGTCGCCGGGGGAGCGACGTCGGGCCTCGCCTGCGTCGCCGGGGCGATCGTCGCGCCCGGCGACGAGGTCCTCCTCCTCTCGCCGCACTGGCCGCTCATCGAGGGGCACGTCCGGATGGCGGGAGGCGTCCCGGTCGAGGTCCCGTTCTTCGGCGTGGCCGACTCGCCCCGGGCAGCGGCGGACGCCGTCGAGGCGGCGCTCACCTCGCGTTCGGTCGCGCTCTACGTCAACACCCCGAGCAACCCGACCGGGCGCGTGATCCCCCGGACGTGGCTCGAGGCGCTCGTCGGCGTCGCCCGCCGGCACGGCCTCTGGCTCGTCTTCGACGAGGTCTACGAGGAGTACGTCTACCGCGGAGAGCACGTTCCCGGCCTCTCCCTCGCGCCCGAGCGCTCCTTCGCGGTTCACTCCTTCTCGAAGGCCTACGGAATGGCGGGGAACCGCGTCGGCTGGGTGGCCGGGCCCGCGGCCCCCGTCGCCGAGGCGCTGAAGCTCTCGACGCACACGGTCTACGCCGCCCCGACGGCCGCCCAGCTCGCGGCTCTCCGGATCCTCGAGGGGGCCGGCGACGCCTGGGTCGCGAGGACCCGCCAGGTCTACGGGGAGCTCGGCGACGCGGCGGCCGACCGGCTCGGCGTCCCGCGCCCCGAGGGCTCGACGTTCCTCTTCCTCGACGTCGCCGAGCGCTTCGACGGCCGCGGGCTGACCGGCTTCCTCGAGGACGCCGCCGACCGCGGCCTCCTCCTCGCGCCCGGCCCGAGCTTCGGTCCGTACCCGTCTCACGTCCGGATCTGCTACACCTCCGCGCCGCCCGACGTCGTCCGGCGCGGCGTCGAGGTCCTCGCCGCTCTCCTCGGCCGATAGCTCCCGCCCCGGGTGCTATCGTCCCCGTTCCGAGTGGAGCAAATGGGAGCGATGGCGTTCGAGCCGGGCCGCGAGGACGGCGCGACCGCGGGGGCGCGGGGCACTGCCCTCCTCGTCGTCGACGACAATGAGGACAACCGCGACCTCCTGTCGCGGCGCCTGGTCGCGGCGGGCTATGCCGTGGCGGTCGCCTCGTCCGGCCCCGAGGCGCTCGCCGCGCTCGCCGAGGGACGGTTCGACGCCGTTCTCCTCGACGTGATGATGCCGGAGATGGACGGGCTCGAGGTGCTGCGCCGCATCCGCGCGCGCTACGGAGTCAACGAGCTCCCGGTCGTCATGGCGAGCGCCCTCGGCGAGAGCCGCGACCTCGTCGAGGCGCTCCGGCTCGGCGCGAACGACTACGTCACGAAGCCGCTCGACATGGCCGTAGTCCTGGCGCGCCTCGGCACGCAGCTCGCGCTCCGCCGGGCGGGCGAGGACGTCGCGCGCCTCGCGTCGCAGCTGAAGGCGGCCCAGGAGCGGATCTCGACCCTCCTCGCGACGGGCGGGGAGGCGTTCCTCGACTTCGGGCGCTGGGCGCGGTCGATGGCCGAGGGAGTGGCCGGGACCCTGGGGGCCCGGGAGGTCTCCGTCTGGCTCCTCCAGGAGGAGGCGTTCGTCTCCGTCGCCGGCTCGTCCGGCGCACCCCCAGCGCCCGCGGCCGTCGCGCTCCTGCCCGCCGGCGAGACGCTCGCCGTCTCGGGCGAACGGGCCGTCGCCCCGATCCGCGGGCCGAGGGGAGACCTCCTCGGCGTCCTCGTCGCGGACGGCAAGAGGGACTGGGACGACGTCGAGCGGGGCCTTCTCCTCGGCTTCGCCCACCAGCTCGGGGGAGCGCTCGAGCTGCAGCGGATGAAGGAGCAGCTCGCGGCGGCCCGGCAGAAGTCCCTCGGCCAGCCGGGGACGACGCAGAGCCTGGAGATCCTCTACGTCTGCCCGGCCTGCGGCCGCTGCTATGGCCCGCAGGAGAAGTTCTGCACCGCCGACGGGACGCCTCTCTCCGAGCCGCGCGGCCTCCCTCACCGAATCCTGGACCGGTACGCCCTGACGCGCGTCGTCGGGGAGGGGGGGATGGGGACCGTCTTCGAGGCGTGGGACGAGAAGCTCGACCGGCTCGTCGCGGTGAAGGTCGTCAAGCCGGAGCACTTCCAGAACGCGACGGTGAGGCGCCGGTTCGTCCGGGAGGCGAACGCCATCGCCGCGATCCGGCACCCGAACGTCGTCGACCTCTTCGACTCGGGAGACCTCGGCGACGGTTCGATGTTCCTCGTCATGGAGAGGCTCCACGGCCGCGACCTTTCCGACCTCCACCGCCTGGCCGGCTGCGGGACCCCGCCTCAGGTCGCGGCGCTCCTCCGCCAGGGGGCGGCCGCGCTCGGGGCGGCCCACCGGAAAGGGATCGTCCACCGCGACATCAAGCCCGAGAACGTCTTCCTCTGCCCCGAGGGTGAAGGCTTCCGCGTCCGGCTCCTCGACTTCGGCCTCGCCAAGCACGTGGAAGGCGACCGCAAGCTGACGCAGAGCGGCCTGATCGTCGGCACGCCGGCCTGGATGCCGCCCGAGCAGATCTCGGGGCGCGAGGTGGACGAGCGGACGGACGTCTACTCCTTCGCCGCCGTCTGCTACCTGGCGCTCGTCGGCCGGGGGGTGACGGTGGAGACCGACCTCGACCGGGTCTTCGTCGACGTCGTGAGGAACCCGCCGCCCCTCGTATCGGCGCTCCTCCCGGGGACTCCGCCCGACGTGGACGAGGGGTTCCGGGCCGCGCTCGCCAAGAGCCCCGATGCCCGTCCGCGGGACGTGGAGGCCTGGGCGGGAGCTCTCGCGGTGCGGCTCGAGCGCCTGCCCGCCCGCGGTCTCGGCTGGGCCTTCCTGCCGCCGGGAGAGCCGTCGCACGGATCGACGGCGACGACGGTCATAACGGCCCGTCCCCCCGGCTGACCCCCACCCTGCTAGGATGGCTCCACCATGCACGTCGAGGTCCGAAAGAAGGGCGACGTCGTCGTCGCCGACCTGACCGGAAGGCTCGTCGGGGGAATCGGGGACGAGATCCTCCGGGAGGTCATCAACGAGCTCCTGGCCGAAGGGTGGAAGAAGATCCTCCTCAACCTTTCCGGGGTCCAGGTCGTCGACAGCGCCGGTATCGGCGAGCTCGTCGCGAGCCACAAGCTCTGCCACAAGTTCGGCGCGCAGCTTCGGCTCCTGAGGCTCCCGAAGAGGGTCAAGGAGACGCTCCACCTCGCGGCGCTCCTCCCGGTCTTCCACGTCTTCGAGGACGAGAAGGACGCCCTGCACGACCTGGCCGTCCCGCCCGTCGAGGGCTGAGGAAGCCCCGGCTATCGCCCCCCGGGGCGGTCCGCGACGACCGGCGGGATGCCGGCTGCCGCGAGCGCGGCGTTGAACCTCGAGACCCCGTCGCCGAGTGCCTCGTTCGCGCCCGCCTCGGCGGTCGCCAGGGTCCCCTTCAGCTCGGCCCAGTAGGCGAGAGCGCCGGCCGTCGGCGGCGCGTCGGCGCTCGAGGCGGTGCTGACGAGCCCGACGATCTGGTGGTCGAGGGCGGGCGGGAAGTTGAGGACGTCCTGCTCGCTCTTCAGCTTCGGGTTGACGAGCTTCTCCTCGGCCGCGAGGAGGCGCGCGTCGAGTGCCTTCGCCTCGTCGGCGACGGTTGCGGGGGCGCCCGCCTTCTTCGCCCGCGCTGCGACGGCGGCGACCTGCGCCCGCGCGTCGCGCAGCGCGCGGACCGTCTCGTGCGTCCGCGAGAGCGCCCCGTTCAGCTCCGCGAGGAAGGAGGCCTGCCGGGCAAGCTCCTCCCGGCCGAACTTCACGTTCGGGTTCGGGACGACCTCGATGGGAGCCGACCGGGTCTCGCCGAAGGCGGTCACGCGGACCTCGTAGCGGCCGGGAGCGACGAGCGGCCCGTCCTTCGAGCCCCAGAGGACCGCCTTCGGGACGAGCGACGGCCCGAGCGCGCGGAGGTCCCACGAGAACCGGTTCAGGCCGGCCGCGACGACGAGGGGCTTCTCGACCGGGCCGTCTTCCTCCTCGGCGGCCTTCTCGTCGCGCTTCTCGCTCGTGAACCGGCGGAGGACCTTCTCTCCCTCGAGGACCTCCAGCGTGACGACCTCCTTCTCCTTCGGCGCCTCCTTCAGCCAGAACGAGATCACCGCGCCCGCGGGGGCGTTCTGCCCGGCCCCCTTCGGGGGCTTCGCAGGGTCTCCGCTTCCCGGGAATCGGACGGCCGTGGGCGGCGCGAAGAGGTGGAGCCTCGAAGCGGCCAGGTCGTCCTTCCACTGCCGGAGGGGCGAGAGGTCGTCGAGGATCCAGAAGGCGCGCCCCTGCGTGGCGACGACGAGGTCCCCGTCCTTCACCGCGAGGTCGGTGACGGGGACGACGGGGAGGTTCCGCTGGAAGCGGGTCCACCCCTTCCCGTCGTCGAAGGAGACGAAGAGCCCCGTCTCGGTCCCCGCGTAGAGGAGACCGCGGCGAACGGGGTCCTCTCGGACGACGCGCGTGAACGCGTCGCGCGGGATGCCGGCGTCGATCCGCGTCCAGCTGGCGCCGAAGTCGGCCGTCTTCCAGAGGTGCGGCGTGAAGTCCCCCAGCTTGTAGAGCGTCCCGGCGACGTACGCCGTCCCCGCGGCGTGGGGCGAGGCCTCGATCGCGTTCACCTGGATCGCCTCGGGGAAGCCCTTCGGCGTGACGTCTTCCCAGACCGCGCCGCCGTCGCGCGTCACGTGGACGCGGCCGTCGTCGGTCCCGGCCCAGAGACGCCCCTTCTCCATCGGTGACTCCGCGAGGGCGAAGATCGTCCCGTAGACCTCGACGCCGGTGTTGTCCTTCGTGATCGGGCCGCCCGACGAGGCCTGCCGGGCCCTGTCGTTCCGCGTCAGGTCGGGCGAGACCTCCTTCCAGCTCTGCCCCTCGTCCCGCGACTCGAGGAGCACCTGCGCGGCGTGCCAGAGGACCTCCGGGTCGTGCCGCGAGACGAGGACCGGGGCGTTCCACTGGAAGCGGTATTTCAGGTCGCTCGCGGGGCGCCCGACGGCGAGCTGCGGCCAGGCGGTGATCTCACGCTCCTCCCCCGTCGAATGGTCGTAGCGGGTGATCGACCCGCCGTAGCAGCCGGAAAAGACGACCTCCGGCTCGCCCGGCTTCGGGGCGATCCAACCGCTCTCGCAGCCGCCGACCGGGTGCCACTCCCCGCGGCCGATCTCGCCGCCGCGTGACCGGCTCGCGATCGCGACGGTCGTGTTGTCCTGCTGCGCGCCGTAGACGCGGTACGGGAAGCGGTCGTCGACGGCGACCCGGTAGAACTGTCCCGTGGGCTGGTTCTCGACCGAGGACCAGCTGCGTCCGCCGTCGTAGGTCACGGCGGCCCCGCCGTCGTTCCCCTCGACGAGGTGGAGCGGGTCGTCCGGGTCGATCCAGAGGTCGTGGTTGTCGCCGTGCGGCGTCGGGACGCGCGAGAAGCTCTTTCCGCCGTCGACCGATCGCCAGAACTGGACGTTCTGGACGTAGACGGTTTCCGCGCTCCTCGGGTCGGCGAAGACCTCCGTGTAGTACCAGGCCCGCTGCCGGAGGTTGTTCTCCTCGTTCACCCTCGTCCAGCTCTCGCCCCAGTCGTCGGAGCGGAAGAGCCCCCCCTTTTCCGCCTCGACGAGCGCCCAGACGCGCCCGGGCCTCGCGCCGGACGGGGCCACGCCGACCTTTCCCCACGTCCCCTCCGGGAGCCCCTTCGTGAGCTTCGTCCAGGTGTCGCCGCCGTCGTCCGAGCGGAAGAGCCCGCTCCCGGGGCCGCCCGAGACGAGCTCCCACGGCCGCCTCGCGACCTGCCACATCCCGGCGTAGAGGACCCGCGGGTTCGTCGGGTCGAGCGCGAGGTCGCTCGCCCCCGTGTTCGCATCGACGAAGAGGACGCGTGCCCAGCTCTTCCCGCCGTCCTTCGTCCGGTAGACGCCGCGCTCCTCGCTCGGCCCCCAGGCCTTTCCCTGCGCGGCCACCCACGCCACGTCCGGGTCCTTCGGGTGGACGCGGATCGCGGAGATCTGCTGCGTGGCCGAGAGGCCGACGTTCTTCCAGCTCCGCCCGGCGTCGAGCGACCGCCAGACGCCGTCGCCGTGCGAGACGTTCCCGCGGATCGGCGCCTCGCCCATGCCGGCCCAGACGACGTTCGGGTCCGACTCGGAGACGGCGACCGCGCCGACGGAGCCGGTCCGGAAGTCCTTGTCGGAGACCGGCTCCCAGGTCGTCCCGCCGTCGGCCGTCTTCCAGACCCCGCCGCCCGTGCCGCCGAAGTAGTGGGTGCTCCGCTGCCCGCGGACCCCGGCGACCGCCGTGACCCGGCCCCCGCGGAACGGCCCGACGCAGCGGAAACGCATCCCCTCCATCCGGCTCTCGAACGTCGCCTCCTTCGGGGGCGGTGCCGTGGGAACCTGCGGGGAGGAAGCGGAAACCGTGGCCGCGGAGAAGAGGACGGGGAGGACGAAGCGCGTCGCGTTTCTCACGGGGGCCTCCGCCCGGAACGATACCGGACGCAGGGGCCGCTGAAAGAAACAGGGGGCGGCGACCCGGCCGGGTCGCCGCCCCCTGCCCTTGCCTGGGCGCGATCCCTAGGGCTGGAGCTCCGACGTGACGACGGCGCCGCCCATCTGCGGAAGCGTCGTCGAGGTCTTCACGACCTTCCGGGTCGCCTTGTCGATCCAGAGCGTCGTTGCGCCGGGCTCTCCCTCGGCCGAGGTCAGCTCGACCTTCCACGCCTGGAACGTCCCCGCGGCGACCTTCACTTCCTCGGCGCCGGTCACTTTCGCCTGCTTGAGCGCGGGCTTCTGCTTCTGGACGTCGAAGTTCCGGTACGTCGCCTGGAAGCCCTCGGCGAGCGGCAGGCAGGCGATCGAGGCGTGGGCGGCGTTCCCGTCGGCGAAGAGCGGTCCGCCGAGGTCGACGGAGACCGGCTTCGGCTCGGCCCCCATCGCCATCGAGCCCGTCGCTTTGCCGCCCGCGAAAGCGAGGTCGATCGTCATCGGGCCCTGCTTGATGACCCGCTTGACCGGGACGAGCGTTCCCTTCTCGACGGTCGTCGTGTCGACCGCCTCTCCCATGGGGCCCTTCGCGGTGTCGGTGACGACCCACGAGCTCCCCTCTTCCCTGACGACGCGCGTCGAGGAGAGCGGCATCGTCTGGGGGCCCGCGACGATCGACCCGGCGTAGGACCAGGTGCCGGCCACGAGATCGGCCACGGGCTTCGGCGCGCCGACGGCCGCCGCGTCGACCTTCTTCGCGAGGACGACGGTCTTCGGGTCGACCGTGATCTCCTTCAGGCGGGCGACGACCTCGGGCGTCCCGCCCTCCTGGACGCGTCCGCCGAGGTGCTTGCCGAGGAAGGCCTCGGCCGCGGCCATCATCGCCATGTTGTTGACCGGCCGGGCGAAGCCGTGCCCCTCGTCGGGCGCCATGATGTATTCCACCGGGAAGCCGCGGTCGCGCAGCGCGATGACGATCTGCTCCGACTCGGCCTTCTTCACGCGCGGGTCGTTCGCGCCCTGGACGACGAGGAGCGGAGTCCTGATCTTCTGCGCGGAGTTGAGGGGCGACTGCCGCTCGAGCTGCTTCTTCCCCTCGGGGGTGTTCGGGTTCCCCATGCGGGTGTGGAAGATGATCCGTCCCGCCTCCCAGTACGGCGGGATCGTCTCGAGGAGCGTCAGGAGGTTCGACGGCCCGACGATCGAGACGCCCGCGGCGTAGACGTCGGGGGTGAAGGCGACGCCGGCGAGGGTGGCGTAGCCGCCGTAGGAGCCGCCCATGATCGCGACCTTCTTCGGGTCGACGATCCCTTCCTGGACGAGGTGCTTCACTCCCCACGTGAGGTCGTCCTGCATGAGGTCGCCCCACTGGTTGTTCCCGGCGTTGAGGAACTTCTTCCCGTAGCCGGTGGAGGAGCGGAAGTTCGGCGCCAGGACGGCGTAGCCGCGGTTCGCGAGGAACTGCGCGTAGTTGTTGAAGCCCCAGG
>CAZNSS010000058.1:0-12376 GCA_964575465.1 uncultured Holophagales bacterium
GGTCCGCGTCGACGAGGCGCCCCTTCTCGAAGAGCCCGCGGGGCCTCGTCCGGAGGGCGGAAAGGAGCGTCTTCGCCGGCACCGCGCACGTCCCTTCGATCGCGACGCGCCCGACGACCCAGCGGTCCCCCCGCTCGGCGTCGAGCCGGACCTCCTCGCGGTCCGGCGAGACGTCGACCTCGACGTCCACCTCGGCACGCGCGTAGCCCTTTCTCTGGAGCCCCTCGCGGAGTGCGGAGCGGAGGTGGTCGAGAGCCTCGGCGTCCGGCGGATCCCCCTTCGCCCAGGGAGACGCCGGGTTTCGCCGGACGTCCCTCTCCTTCATCCCGGAAACGTCGAGGACGACCGCAGGGCCCGCGAAGACCGCGTAGCGCGCCGTCGCCCGCCCCGTTTCGCGGTCGTAGACGGCCCCCTCGTAGCGCACCTCGGCCCGCGAGCGGCCGAGCTCCCGGAAGGGCGCCGCGTACCGCTCCGCGTCGTCGCGGGCCACCGTCTCGCGGAAGACCTTCTGCCGCCGGAGCTTCCCTCGCCGGCGAAGCGCCTCGGCGGAGAGCGGCCCGAGGTCGCCGGTAAAGACGGCCGGAGCCGGCGCGGCGGGACGTCCGGGAATCACCTCGAAGTCCACGATCACGGAGGTCTCGTCACTCCCTGGCTCGACGCGGGGCGTCACCTCCGCCTCGAAGTACCCCCGATCCGCGAGGACCCGGATCGCCGCGCGGGTCGCGGCGATCCCGCGCTCCTCGCTCCAGGGATCGCGCGGCCGGGTCGCGATGGCGTCGACGACGCGCCCCTTCGCCGGGATGCCCCGGCCCGATACGCCCACATTCTCGACCCGGGAAGCCGCCGAGAAGACGACCGTGACGAGCGCGCCCGAGACCGTCGGCTCGGCCTCCACGGCCAGGTCCGCGAAGCGCCCGGTCGCGAAGAGGTTCCGGAGCGAGTCGTGCACGGCCCTCTCGGTGAGCGACCGCCCGGGCCCGAGGTCCGTGAGGCGCGCGAAGGAGGCCTCCTCGATCGGGGCGTCGCCCCGGAACGAGAGACGCTCGACCGTGCGGCCCCAGAGGCTCTCCCCGGCCGCGGGAGCGGGGGCGGCCGCGAAGCCGAGAAGGAGGAGAAGGGCGAGGGCCCCTCTCACCGGAGCCTCTGCCGGATCTTGACCTCCGCCGAGTAGACGCCGTTCTCGTCGCGGAGGAACTGCACGAAGGCGCTCGGCGAGATCTGGTACTCGACGAGGAGAACCTGCTCCTGGTCCGTCGATGCCTTGTAGGAATAGGTGACGGCCAGCTCCTTCGAGAGCCGCTTGGCGACGGTGAGGCGGGGCGCGTCGAACGTGGAGCCGACGAAGACCGGGTCGATCTGAAGGCGGTCGAGGCGGAGGAACTCCTTCGTCCGGCTCGCCGCCGCGTCCGTCGCGAGGCCGGTAATCAGCTCGCGCGCCGCCGCGGCGATGTCCTGGTCCGTGGAGACGGGCGAGACCGACCCGACGCTTCCCGTCGACGAGCTCGGGACCTCGCCCGTCGCGAGGATCGAGACGATCTGGGCCTCGGGGAGCTGCGGGTACGACGTGAACCGGGGCACGATGCGGGTCGCGGTCCCGGAGATGCCGAGGGTGATGGCGTACTCCTTCACCTGCGTCCGCGCCTCGAGCTCGAAGAATGGGTCGTTCCGCGCGGGGTTCGCGAACACCAGCTTTCCCTTCGTCACGTCGTAGCGGAGGCCGCGCAGCTCCAGGCGCCCTCCCTCGGCCACCTCGATCGATCCGAGGAGGAGCGGCTGACGGAACGTCCCGCGGACCGTCAGGTCGCCCGAGCCCCTCATCCGCGCGACGTTGTTGCGCACCTCGAAGGCGCCCGGCGGTATCGCGACCCGCACCTCCAGAGAGACGTCGTCGAACCGGGTCGGCTCCGGGAGGACCTCCGCCCCCCCCCGCCGGGAGCCGAGGAGCCCCTGGAGCGACAGGTCGAGGTCCTGGTCGTACAGCCCGCGGGTCATCCTCAGCTCTCCGCGGGCCGACCGGACCTCGTCGTCCCCGAGGAGGACGAGGTCTCCCGAGACCGTTGTCCGGAGGCCGGGGAAGGGCTGGCTCCGCACGTCGTCGAGGTGGACGTTCAGCCTGAGTCCCGAGACGGAGAGACCGTCCAGCGTCATCGCCCCGGCGATTCCGACGTTCCCGTTCCACTTCAGAGACAGGCCGTCGGTGGTGATCCTGCCGGGCGTGAGCTGGAGCGTCCCGGTGATCCTCTCGATGGGGGTCGCGCCGGGCGCCGTGACGAGCTCGAGGCCGTCGAGGTCGACGCGCCCTTCGAAGACGGGGTGCTCGGCCGTTCCGGACGCCGTCGCCGACACGGCCAACCGCCCCTCGAGGTCCATTCCGCCCAGGAACGGCTTGAGGAGGGCCGCCTCGATCGTCCCGGACGCCCGCGCCGAGATCGCCCTGCCACCGCCCGTCTCGAAGGAGCCGCTCAGCGAGAGCTCCCCCTCGGGCAGGGGTCCGGCCGCACCCGCCAGCCGGCGGGCCGCGAGGCGGGCGTCCTCCCACGAGAGGCGCCCGTTCACCAGGTCGAACGCCGCGGGCGCCGCCAGGGAGGCACGGAACGATCCGAGCGTCGCCTCGAGCGTCTCGAGCCGGCCGGAGGCCGAGGTCACCTCTCCGTCCGACCCCTCGACGAGCGTCGCCTCGAGCTTCGCGGTCCCGTCGACGCCGGCATCGGGCGGAATCCCGAGAACTGCCGCGTAGGCGGCGATCGACCGGACCTCGAGGTCGACGGCGGTCCGGGGGCCCCGCCCGTGCGCGGTGAGCCGCGCCGCCCCCCGCGCGTCGAGCTCGGCCTCGAGCGCGTCTCCGTCGAGAGAGAGGACGAGCGTCGGCCGGTCGCCCGGCAGGGAGAGAGGGCTCCCCCCGAGGGCCGGCGACTCGACCGTCCCGCGGAGCCGCAGCTCCGGATCCTCGAGCGTCCCCTTCCCCGAGAGGGCGCCGGACAGTCGGCCCGTCAGCGCGGACGCCCTCCCGGCGACCGCGTCGAGCTTCTCGACGGGCAGGCCGTCGGCAGCCGCCGCAAGCTCGTAGCTGTCGTCGTCGTACCGGAGGTAGCCGTCGAGGCGCGCCGTCCCCTCCTCGAGAGACCCGCGCACGGACGTGAGGCGCACGCGGTCCGGCTCGAAGCCGAGCCTCCCCTCGATCCTGTCGAAGGTCTGGCCCCACACGCGGGCCTCCTCGAAGACGAGCCCTCCCTCGCCGACGATGCGGGGCGTCACGCCGTCGACGGGGAGGCGGCCGGTGACGCGACCCGAGATCGGGAGGTCGAGCGTCAGGAAGGAGAGGATCCGCTCGACGGGCCACCGGTCGGTCTCCGTCGTGAGCCCCGTGAGGCGGTACTCCCTGCCGAGCGCGCCGCCCCACTCCACCTGCCCGCGGACCAGGAGGTGGCCGTCCCCGTCGCGCGCCTCGAGAGGGTCGAGAGTCAGGACGTTCCGGTCCACGACGAAGTCGGCCGTCGCCGCCCCGAACGGGACGCCGCGCAGGACGAACGGCGAGGCCTCGAGCCTCCCGGAAATGCGCGGGTCGGAGAAGCTCCGCGTCAGCCTGGCGACGAGCCGGCCCGAGCCCCCGAGCTTCAGCGGCGGCGAGAGCGGCTCGCCCTGGATCGCCGGGTAGAAGTTCTCGGCGAGCCGCTCGGCCTCGACGAGGTCGGGCGCCTCGATCGTCAGCTCCCAGTCGGGTTCCCAGGAGCCGATCCGGAGCGTCCCGTCGAGCGTCGTCCTTGCTCCGCCCGCCGTGACGAACGGCGTCCGCGGGAAGCGGATCGCGCCGTCCTTCACGAAGAGGGGACCTCCGCCCGACACGGGGAGCGCGTGCCGGCCCCGGACGGCGGACGGGACTCCCGGCGACGGGACGAGGCGGATCATCCCGGAGCCGTCGGCGTGCTCGGCGCCTCCCGGTCCGAACGTGAGCGTCATGTCGAGGTCGGCCCGCGCCATCAGTCCCGTGCCCGGGAGGCCGAGGTCCGAGAAGAATCTCTCGAAGTCCACCCCCCTCCCCGAGACCGCGATCGAAACCGGCAGCGGCGGCCCCTTGAGACGGCCGAGCTGAACGAGCGCCTCGAGGCTGCCTCCCGCGTACTCCGCGCGCGCTACGTGGGCGAGGAGGCCGGCGGGGTCGACGCGGATCGCCCCTCCCCCGGTCATCGGGAACGGCCCGAACCGCCCCCCCTCGCCGATCTCGAACTGGCCCCTCACGCGGAAGTCGCCCCCCTGGGGCACGCGGATGCTCGCGACGGCCGATACGGGCCCGGAAAGCGGAATCCCCGCGCCGAAGTACCTGGAGAGGTCCTCGCCGCGCATCCGAGCGCGGGCGAGGATGTTCACCTCCGGCTTCGCGAGATCGTCGATCCCTCCGAGGGCGTCGATCGCGAGCCCCTCGCCGCGGAGCCGGATTCCCTTGAACCGGACCCGTCCGGGCGAGAGGACGAGGTCGATGCCCGTCTCGAGGTCGAGGACCTCGCCGTCATCCAGCTTGAAGCGGGCGCGGCGACAGCCGAGCGAGGCGCGCGTCGTACGCGAGAACCGGCCGGAGCGCGCCGTGAGCGCCGCGTCGGAGAGGATGACGTCGAGCTTCGCCTTCCACTCGCGGAAGCGGAACGTCCCCTTCTGGAGAACCGCCTCCCGCACCCGGACGTCCCTCCCTCCGCCGCCTCCCTTCGGGAGCGCCGCGGCGATCGACGAGAAATTGTTCGTGCCGTCGCCGAAGACCTCGAAGACGATCCGTGGCGCGATCAGCCTCACCTTCGGGAGGTCGATGCGGGACCCGGAGACCTGAGGGATCCCCCGGAGGCTCACCTCCTCGGCCGCGAAGCACGGCCCGGCCAGGCCGCGCGGGTCGTTCGCGACGGCGACGTCCCGGACGATGATCGTCGGCGGCACGAGGTCGAGGTCGAAGCCCCCGATCGTGACCTGCCGACTCAGTCGCTGGGAGAGGAGCGTTTCGGTCCTCCGCCGCAGCAGGTCCTGGAAACGCGCCGAACGGAAGACCGCGTACAGGACGAGGATCGAGAAGAGGAAGAGAAGCGAGAAGAGCCGGAGGACCCGGACCTGCTCGAGGGACAGCTGCGGAATGTGAGGATGGGGGATCCGCCCTCTGAGCCCCTTCTTCGCCCCCATGGCGGCGGCCGCCTACTTCTTCTCGCCGCCGAACGACAGCTTCTTGGCGAGGACGTCGAAGAAGGTGCTCCCGTGGGCCCGGACGAGGAGGGCCGTTTCGCGCGCCCGGGCGATCGCCACGCGCGTCGCCGAGCCGATCGGGAACCCCTCCTGCCCGTCCATCGTGAGGTAGACGTCCGACGGATCGCCTTCGACGGCGAGGCCGAGCGTCACGTGGTCGGGGAGGACGACCGGCCGGAGGGAGAGCGTGTGAGGACAGATGGGAGTCAGGATGATCGCCGGCATCGTGGGTGCCAGGATCGGACCGCCCGCCGAGAGGTTGTAGGCCGTCGAGCCGGTCGGCGTCGAGACGATGAGGCCGTCCCCCCGGTAGCGCGAGACCGGGCGCCCGTCCACCTCGACACGGATCGTGGCGATGCGGGAAAGGGCGGACTTGCCGATGACGGCGTCGTTGACGACCCGGATGCGGCGCCGGGGCCGGCCGGGCTCGACGACGTCGACGTTCAGCATCCGCCGCGCCTCGACGGGCGCCGTCCCCGCGAGCGCGTCCGTGAGGATCGGCTCCCACGCGTCAGGAGGGCACGCCGTCAGGAACCCGAACGTCCCGATGTCGATCCCGAGGATCGCGACACCCGGCGCAGGATGGCGGGCCACGGAGAGGAGAGTTCCGTCGCCGCCGAGCGTCACGAGGAGGTCGACGTGCCTCGAGATCTCCGCTCTCGGGACGCCCCCCATCGCCTGTCGCGCCCCCATCGACTCGGAGTCGTGGAGGACCTCGACACCGCGCTTCTTCAGCCACGCCTCGAGCCTCCGCGTGAGGTGGATCGCCTCCCCGCTGGTGGTCCGGGTGACGAGGCCGACCCGACGGACGACCTTCGCGCGCGCCCTCGGTCGCGTGAACATCGGCCGATTCTAGGGGTCTGACCACGAAATCGGGAGAGTGCTTTGCCCCGAAGTCGGGGGGCCCGGGGGGCGGCGAACAGCGCCCTCCGGAGAGACTAGCCGCTGCCGCCGACGGCTCCGCCGAGCCGCAGGCCGGCGAGGAGCTCGACGTTCCCGTCGGCCCCCGTGATCGGCGACTCGACGGTCCCCCGGTGATCGAGCCCGAGAGCTCCGGCCGCGGCCAGGACTCTCTCGAGGGCACGGCGCCGAACGTCAGGGTCCCGGACGATCCCCCCCCTTCCGACCTCGCCACGCTCCGACTCGAACTGCGGCTTGACGAGGAGGACGACGTCGGCGCCCGGCGAGAGGAGCGGCACCGCGGCGGGGAGGATCAGGCGAAGTGAGATGAAGGCGACGTCGGCCACGAGGAGGGAGCAGGCCTCAGTGACGTCGGCCCGCGAGAGGAGCCTCGCGTTCACCCCCTCGCGCAGGACGATGCGCGGGTCCGAGCGGAGGCGGGCGTGGAGCTGGCCGTGCCCGACGTCGATCGCGTAGACGCGTGCCGCTCCCCGCGACAGGAGGACGTCGGTGAACCCGCCGGTCGACGCCCCGACGTCGAGGCAGACCCGCCCCGACGGGTCGACGCCGAAGGCCTCGAGTCCCGCGGCGAGCTTGACGCCCCCGCGCGAGACCCAGGGGTGCTCCGGCGCCTCGACCACGATCTCCGCGTCGGGCGGGAGCGGCGTGCCCGGCTTCGGGCGCTCGACCCCCTTCACCCGCACACGCCCCGCCAGGACGAGCGCCTCGGCCCTCGTCCTGGACTCCGCCAGCCCCCGCGCGACGAGAAGGACGTCGAGGCGGGTCTTCGGCGCCGCCATCAGATCTCGACGACGACCTTCAGCGCCTCGCCTCCCGCCTCCGCGAGGGCGAACGCCTCGGCGGCACGGGCGAGCGGGAGGCGGTGCGTCACGAGCCGTTCGACCGGGAGCGCGCCCGAGGCGACGAGCTCGAGGGCCCGCCGCGTCTCGAGGGGACCGGACGAGTAGCTGAAGCAGAGCGTCAGGTCCTTGAAGTAGGGGGTGTGGGGGGCGATCGGCCAGACCGTGTCCGGCGCGACGGGCGAGAAGAAGACGACGCGCGCGGCCGGAGCCGCCGCCTCGACCGCGGAGAGGACAGCCGCCGCCGCGGTCGGGATGACGAAGACGACGTCGGCTCCCGCCGGGGCCGCGGCGCGCGCGGCGGCGGGGACGCTCTCGGCCGCCGGGTCGACGACGACGTCGAACCCGAACTCGAGGGCGAAGCGCCGCCGGACGGGGTCGGGATCGCTCCCCACGAGGAGCCCCGCACCCGCGAGCCGGGCGAGCCAGCCGAGGAGGATCCCGTTCGAGCCGAGGCCGACGACGAGGGCCGCGTCGCCCTTCCTCACGAGGGCCCGGTCCACCGCCTTCTGCGCGCAGGCCACGGGCTCGACGAAGGCCCCGCCGGTGAACGTGACGTGTGGCGGGAGGATCAGCGCGTCACGCGACACCGAAGTCGCCGCGACGCGGACGTATTCGGCGAGCCCTCCGGGATGGAGACGGGACGGCTTCCACACCGGGCACGTCACCGGCTCGCCCGCGGCGCAGGAGCGGCACGCGCCGCACGGGGCGTGGTGGTGGACGAACACGCGGTCCCCGGGGTGGAGATGCGCGACGCCGGCCCCCGTCTCCGCGACGACACCCGCGGTCTCGTGCCCCAGGACGGCCGGGGCTTTCGTCGCGACGTACCAGGGGTGAACGTCGCTTCCGCAGAGCCCGACGGCCCTCATCGCGACGACCACCTCCCCCGGGCCGGGTCGCGGCGTCTCCATCTCGACGATCTCGATCCGCCCCGGGGATCGGGCGAGCGCGGCCTTCATCACGGGAGGGATCACGGCAGGAACGCCACTTTCATCTCCTGCCCCCGGGAAAGCCGCTCCAGGACGAACGGGAATCGCTCGAGCGGGCTCTCGGCCGTGACGAGGCGGTCGACCGGGATCTCGCCCCGCGCGAGGAGGTCGAGCGACGCGCGCGCGTCGCCCGCGGTGTAGTGGAACGACCCGACGAGGGACACCTCGTCGTAATGGACCCGGTGAGCGAGGACGGCGAGCCGGGCCTCGCGCACGAGCCCGGCGAAGAGGAGCACCGTCCCCCCGCGGGCCGCGAGACCCGTCGCCTCGTCCGCGACCGACGGGGAACCGGTCGTTTCGACGACGAGGTCGGCTCCCTGTCCGCCCGTGAGGTCCCACAGCCGCGCCGTGAGGCTCTCGCGCGTCGAGATCGTCTCCGCCCCCAGCGCCGCGTGGGCGGTGAGGCGCCACGGGCTCCGTCCCGCCACGAAGACCCGCGACGCGCCCCGGCGAAGGAGCAGGGACGTGAAGAGGAGCGCGATCGGGCCGGCCCCGAGGACGAGCGCCGTCCGGCCCGCGGGATCGGGCACACGCCCCAGCCCGCGCAGGACCGACGCCACGGGGTCGAGAAGGGCGGCGGGCGCCGGCGCGAGCCCTTCGGGAACGCGCAGGAGGCCGTAGCGGACGATGCGCGCGGGGACCCTCACGAGCTCGGCCCAGGTTCCCCAGACGCGGTGGTCGAACGCGGTGCCGCAGAGGTTCGGGTGTCCGTTCCGGCACTCGCGGCACTCGCCGCAGGGCCCGGTCACCGCGGAGGTCACCCGCTCGCCTTCGGCGAACGTCGCCCCCTTCCCCGCGCGAAAGACCCGCCCGCAGAACTCGTGGCCGAGGACCGTCGGGAACGGGACCTTCGGGTGTCCCCGCCTCACGAGCTTCAGGTCGGTACCGCAGGTCAGCGTCGCCTCCACCCGGACGACGACCTCGCCCGGTCCGGGTTCGGGATCCGGGAGCTCCCGGAGCACGACGTGTCCGGGCGACTCGCAGACGAGAGCGCGCATCGGGCGGCCCGCGGCGTCAGCTCGCCGCGCGCGTCCTCATCGGAACGACGCCTGGCCCGGCCGTCCTCGCCCGGAAGGTCCGGAGGAGCCCTTCTTCGTCGATCCCGATCTCGGCGCGCTGCTCGACCTGCGTGGCGTGAGCGACGAAGAGGTCGGGGATCCCGACGCGGTGCACGGGCGCGACGATGCCGAGGGCGTCCAGGGCTTCCGAGACCGCCGAGCCGAAGCCGCCGGCGACGGCGTTCTCTTCCACCGTGAAGACCGTGATTCCCGGCTTGACGAACTGCGCGAGGAGCTCGGTGTCGAGCGGCTTCAACCAGCGCGCGTTGATCACGGTGAGCGACGCGCCCCCCTCCCCGGCGAGCCTCTCGGCGGCCTTCACGGAGGGGATGACCGGGTCGCCGATCGCGAGGACGACGCCGTCCTTGCCGACGCGGAGGACCTCCCCCTTCCCGACCGGGAGGAGCTTCGGCTCCGGGTCGAGCGCGACGCCGTATCCCGCTCCGCGCGGGTAGCGGATGGCCGTGGGGTGCCCGGTCGAGAGGGCGGTGGCGAGGAGGTGGCGCAGCTCGTTCTCGTCCTTCGGCGCGGCGACCATCATCTTCGGGAAGACGCGGAGGTAGGACAGGTCGTAGGCGCCGTGGTGGGTCGGCCCGTCGGCCCCGACGACGCCCGCGCGGTCGAGCGCGAAGACGACCGGCAGGTCCATCAGGCAGACGTCGTGGAAGATCTGGTCGTACGCGCGCTGCAGGAACGTCGAGTAGATGGCGCAGACCGGCCTCAGCCCCTGCGTCGCCATACCCGCCGCGAAAAGGATGGCGTGCTGCTCGCAGATGCCGACGTCGAACGTCCGCTCGGGGAACTTCGCCGCGAAGCGGTCGAGCCCCGTTCCGTCGGGCATCGCCGCCGTGATCGCGACGATCCGCTCGTCCTTCGCCGCGAGCTCGGCGAGGGTGTCGGCGAAGACGGCCGTATAGCTCGGCGGAGCGGACTTCTTGGCGATCTCGCCCGTCTCGACCTTGAACGGAGAGGGACCGTGCCAGAAGACGGGGTCCTTCTCCGCGAACGCGTACCCCTTCCCCTTCGTCGTGCGGGCGTGGATGAGGATCGGGCCGTCGTACTCCTTCGCCTCGCGGAGCGTCCGGACGAGGACGGGGAGGTTGTGGCCGTCGATGGGCCCGACGTACTTGAATCCGAGCTCCTCGAAGAGCGTGCCCGGGACCAGGGCCTTCTTCAGGCCGTCCTCGAGGTGCTCGGCCATCTCGGCGAGCCGGTCCCCCTTCGGGAGCTTCTTGAGGACGCTCGCGACCTCGCCACGGACCTTGTTGTAGATCTGCCCGCGCGCGATCCGGAGGAGGTAGCCCGACAGCGCCCCGACGTTCGGGGCGATCGACATCTCGTTGTCGTTCAGGATGACGATGAGCTTCCGCTTCAGGTAGCCGCCCTGGTTCAGCCCCTCCATCGCGACGCCGCCCGTGAGGCCGCCGTCGCCGATGATCGCGACGACGTTGTAGTCCTCCCCCTTGGCGTCCCGGGCCGCGGCCATCCCGAGGGCCGCGGAGATCGAGGTCGAGGCGTGGGCGGCGCCGAAGACGTCGTACTCCGACTCCGCGCGGCTCGTGAAGCCCGAGAGGCCCCCCTTCTGCCGGATCGTGTGGAGCCGGTCGCGCCGGCCCGTCAGGACCTTGTGCGGGTAGCACTGGTGGCTGACGTCCCAGACGAGGAGGTCGCGGGGCGTGTCGAAGACGTAGTGGAGGGCGACCGTCAGCTCGACGGTGCCGAGGCCCGAGGCGAAGTGCCCGCCGGTCTTCGAGACGGAGTCGATGAGAAACGTCCGGAGCTCGTCGGAGAGCGTCGCGAGCTCCTCGAGCGTGAGGTTCTTCAGGTCCCGGGGCCAGAGGACCCGGTCGAGGAGCGGGGTCGCGCGACTCGTCATAGAACCTTTCATCATATCCGGTCGGCCGTCACCGGTCGCGGTGGGCGGCCCAGGCGGCGAGAGCCGCGAGGAGCCCCGCCCCCCCCTCCAGCTCCCGAGCCCGGGCGAGGCTCTGGGCCAGCGCCTTCTCCCGCTCGGCGACGGCGCCGTCGAGACCGTAGACGGATACGTAGGTCAGCTTTTCCTGCGCCTCGTCCTTGCCGACGCTCTTCCCGAGGACCGCGGCCGTCGCCGTGACGTCGAGCAGGTCGTCGGCGATCTGGAAGAGGACGCCGAGGGACGTGCCGTAGCGGACGACGGCCTCCCGCCCCGCGGGCGAGGCGCCCGCGAGAACGGCCCCGAGCTCGCACGAGGCCGCGAGGAGACGCCCCGTCTTCTTCTCGTGGATCTCCCGGAGACGCGCCGCCGCCCGGTCCTCGCGGGCGTGCCCCGCCGCCGAGAGGTCGAGCGCCTGGCCTCCGGCCATCCCCTCGGCGCCGATCGCCCGCGCCAGGAGGAGAACGGCCTCGGAGCGCCGCGGGGCGAACGCCTCGCCCCGGGGCCGCGAGGCGAGGACCTCGAAGCCGAGCGTCTGCAGGGCGTCTCCCGCGAGGAGCGCCATGGCCTCGCCGTGCACGACGTGGCACGTCGGCTTGCCGCGCCGGAGCGCGTCGTCGTCCATGCACGGGAGGTCGTCGTGGATCAGCGAGTAGGTGTGGACGAGCTCGAGCGCCGCGGCGGCCTCCGCGACCTCCTCCCGGGGCGCGCCGCTCCCCCCCAGGACGTCGTGGAAGGCGAACGCGAGGGCCGGGCGGAGGCGCTTGCCCCCCGCGAGCGTCGAATAGCGCATCGCGTCGGCGAGCGGGGTGCCGGCCTCCGGCAGGATGCGCAGGAGCGCCGCCTCCGCCTCGCCTTTCGCGGTCGCGAGGAATCCCTCGAGGCTCAAGCCTCGTCCTCCGCGTCCCCGTCGTCGTCGGGCTCGTCCAGGGGCTCGGTCACGAGCCCCTCGGGCGTCTCCTTCAGGACGACGTCGACCCGCTTCTGGATCTCCTCGAGCTTGCCGCGGCAGAAGCGCGAGAGCGCGACGCCTTCCTCGAAGAGCTCGAGCGAGGCCTCGAGGCCCCGCTCGGGGTCTTCCAGCTCCGCGACGATCTTCTCCAGCCTCTCGAGCGCCTTCTCGAAACTCAGCCCCTTCGGGAGCTTCGCCTTCGCCGTCATCGCGCACCGTCCTTCGAGGAGTCCGTCACCCGCGCGCGCAGGGCGCCTCGCGCGAGGACGATCCGGAGGGAGTCGCCCGGGGCGACCCGCTCCGCGTCGGTGAGGGGAGCGGACGTCCCCTCCACGTAGGTCACAGAGTAGCCCCGGGCGAGGACCCGGAGCGGGTCGAGCGCCGAGAGCGAGGCCGCGAGGGCGCCGAGCCGCTCCCGCGAGCGGCCCAGACGGCGCGCGAGGGCCTCCGCCACGGCATGCTCCCCCGCCGCCGTGCGCGCCAGGCCG
>CAZNSS010000059.1:0-12316 GCA_964575465.1 uncultured Holophagales bacterium
CGGACGAGGGCGAGCATCTCGGGGGAGAGGTGGTGGAGGTCGGCGATGACGTCGACCGTCACGCCGTCGCGCAGGAGGCCCCAGCCGACCGGGCCCGCGTCGCGGTGGTGGAGCGCCTTCATCGCGTTCCCGAAGTGGGTCACGTGCCGCGCCCCGCGCCGGAGCGCCCCGTCGAGCGTCGCGACGTCGGCCTCGGTGTGGCCGAGGGCGACGACGAAGCCGCGGCGAACGAAGGCGGAGACGAGCTCGAGGCCGCCGGGGATCTCGGGGGCCATCGTGACGACGGGGCGGCCGGGGAGGTCGCCGACGGCGTCGAAGAAGGCGTCGACCGTCCGCGCGTCGCTCCCGTCGAGGAGGCGCTCCCGGTGGAGCGCGCCCGAGCGGTTCGGCGAGACGAACGGCCCCTCGAGGTGGATCCCGAGCGGCAGCGCGCCGCGGCCGTCCCCGGGGCGTCGCGACCGGACCCAGGAGGAGAGGCGCGCGAGGATCGACCCGAGCTCCGAGAGGGGGACCGGGACGAGCGTCGGGACGAAGCCCTCGACGCCGCGGGCCCCGAGGCCGAGGGCGAGGCGGTCGAGGTCGGTGCCGCCCGCCGTCAGGACGTCGACGCCGAAGGCGCCGTGGAGGTGGAGGTCGACGAGGCCGGTGGCGGCGGCGGTGCTCAGGACGGCTCCTCGTCGAGGGCGCGGGCGACGTTCCCCTTCCGCGCGGCGAGCCACTCGCGCGCCTTCTCGATCGGCAGGCTCCACCGCTCCGCGACGAGCGCGACCGGGAGGTTCCACTCCGCGCGGTCGAGGAGCCGCTCGGCCGGCTCGGGGGGGAGCGCGAGGAGGCGGCCGAGGATGTCGACGGCGCGCCGCTTCAGCTTCACGTTCGTCGGGCGCATCGCGACCATCTCGCCCCGGTAGACGAGACCGCGACGGGCCATGACGGCCGTCGAGAGCATGTTGAGGACGAGCTTCTGGGCCGTTCCCGCCTTCATCCGCGTCGATCCGCGGAGGACCTCCGGGCCCGTCTCGACGACGAGCGCGACGTCGGCGATCGACGCGAGGCGGGAGCCGGGCGCGCCGACGAGCGCGACCGTCAGCGCCCCGATCCCCTTTCCCCAGCGGAGCGCGCCGGCGACGTACGGCGTCGCGCCGCTCGCCGCGACGCCGAGGACGACGTCGCGCGCCGTGACCCCGGCCATCTTCACGTCCTCGGCCCCCTGCGCCTCGTCGTCCTCGGCCCCCTCGACGGCGCTCACGAGCGCGTCGCTCCCTCCCGCGATGATCCCCGTCACGAGGCGGGGGTCGACGCCGAACGTGGGAGGGATCTCGGAGGCGTCGAGGACCCCGAGCCGTCCGCTCGTCCCCGCACCGGCGGTGATCCACTTCCCGCCCGCGTCGAGGCGCGCGGCGATCTCGTCCGCGGCGTGCGCCACCTCGGGGAGGACGCGGCCGACGGCGCGCACCGCCTCGAGGTCGGCCTCGTGGATCGTCGTCAGGAACGCCAGCGTGTCGATCAAGCGGTCCCCTCGGCGAGGGCGAGCCGGATCGCGCCGATCTCCGGGATGTGCGCGGGCGGGCCGAGGCGCGCCCGCGGCGCGCCGGCGAGGAGCTGCTCGCGGAGCGTGTCGAGGACGAGCTCGCCCGCGACGAAGACGCCGCCCACGGTGGCCACCGTCACGGCGTCGCCCGCGATGCCGAGCTTGCGCAGGACGGTCAGCGACGTGTGCGCGAGCTCGGCGCCCGCCCAGCGGAGGATCTCGAGGGCGATCGGGTCGCCGCCCCTCGCCGCGTCGAGGACGACGGGGAAATAGGCCGCCGTGTCCGTCGGTCCGGCTCCGGGGCGAAAGAGCTTCTGGACCATCTCGACGGCCGAGCGGGTCCCCTCCGACGCGTGGAGGGCCTCGCGGATCTTCGTCCGCGGCCCGCGCCCGTCGACGTCGCGGGCGACCGCCGCGAGGCCGCGCCGGGCGATCTCGGAGGCGGACCCTTCGTCGCCGATGAGCGCCCCCCAGCCGCCGGCCCGTTCCTCGAGGCCGTGGGAGTTCCGGCCGAAGCAGATGGCTCCCGTCCCGGCGATGAGGACGGCGCCCGAGTCGGCGACCGGGTCGGAGAGCGCCCCGGCGAGGGCGATCCGCGCGTCGGTCGTGACCCGCACCCGCCCGGGGCCGTAGACGGTCTCGAGCGCCGCGACGAGGCGCCCCTTCATCGCCGAGGCCTCGACGCCGGCGAGACCGCAGGAGACGACGGCGAGGTCGGAGCGGGAGGCCCCCGCCGCCTCGAGGGCGTCGTCGACCGCCTCCGTCACCGACTGGACGAGGCGGGGAACGGGGACCGTGGCGGCGTTCGCGGGGCCGGAGGCGCCGCGGCCGAGGGCGAGGAGGTCGGAAGCGGTGACGACGGCGCGCGTCCGGGTGCCGCCGCCGTCGATGCCGGCGTAGAGGCTGGGCATGGGGGAATCGTAACGCCACGCCCGTCCGCACGCGGCCCCGCCATCCCCGTCGACGCTGATTCTCGACGGGGCGAAAACGAAGAAGGGGCCCGCGGATCGCTCCGCGGGCCCCGCTGGTCCGGCAAGAGGGCGGCTAGAACTCGACCTTGAGCGCGAACTGGAATCTGCGCGGGTCGTAGAACGACTGGTAGCTCCCGGGGTTGGCCGAGTGGACGAGCCGCTGGACGTTGTAGCCCGTCTGGTTGTCGAAGAGGTTGAAGACGTCGACACGTGCCTCGATGCGGAAGGTGTCGCCGATCGGGAAGGCGTGCGTGTAGTTCAGGTCGAGCTGGTAGTGATCGTCCGTCTGGCGCGAGCCGGCCGGCTCCGCATAGCGGTTCGTGTCGCTCGTGCTCGTCGTCTGCGAGATGTACGGCTCGTAGCTGTGGTACTCCCACGGCTGCCCCGACTGGTAGATGGCATAGGCGCCGACGGAGCTCTTCCAGGGGAGGATGTAGGAGCCGTAGAGCTTGAACTGGTGCCGGCGGTCCCCGCGGAGGTTCCCGTACTTGTAGTTCCAGAGCTGGCGGCCGGCGCCGTCGCCGATGTTCGACGAGCCGATGAAGATGTTGCTGTCGTTCGCCGTCGCGCTGCCCGCGGAGTTGTCCTGGTCGAAGTTGCCGTAGTAGTGGCTCCAGACGTACGAGCCGCGGACGTAGGCGCCGCGGCCGTGCCACTCGGCCTCGAGGCCGGCCTCGTAGTACTTCGTGAAGGCTCCGTCGAGGGCGGCGATGACGTACGACGACCCGCCGATCTCGGCGCGGATCGCGGCCAGGTTCGGGACGTAGAGCTCCCGCGGGATCCCCGTCGGCGGGTTGAAGACGAGGCGCGCGTCGTTGTTCGTGTCTTCCCAGAAATTGTTGGAGTAGCGGTACCGGCCGTGGAGGCGGCCGTTCCAGCCGTGGCCGAGGTCCTTGGTCGTGCCGACCATGTACTCGTCGGTCTTCCGCGGGTCGAGGTTGTCCTGGAAGATCTTGCCCGACGACGAGGCCTCGGGGCTGGAGCCCATGAACTTGCCGTTGGCGTCGAAGTACGCGTTGATCGTCGTCGCCGAGTTGCGCGCCCACGACGCGGCGCGCGGCAGCGAGCCCGCCGTCGGGACGTAGCGGGCGAAGTTCCCGTAGACGGTATTCGCTCCGCTGTACGCCCAGACGATGCCGAGTCGCGGCTGGAGCGTGTCCCCGAAGCTGATCTCGTGCATGAGGTACCTGCTCCCCGGGGCGAGCTCGAACCCCGAGACGGTGCCGTCCTTCTCCCTCAGGCCCATTCCGTAGAGCAGGTCGTTGCTCAGCAGGAGGCCAACGTTCACGGTGACGGTGGCCCACCGGATCGAGTCGTTCAGTTCGACGTTGTGCGACACGTACTGGGAGTTGATGGTGGGCACGTTGAGGATGCCCTGCTGCTGCACTGCCGCCGCGTAGTAGTAGGGTTTCCCGGCGCACGCGGTGTTCGCCGGGCAGTTGAGGCGGCCGCCGGGGATGCTGATCGAGCCCCACCCGTTGGAGGTCCGGTAGAGGTCCTCCTGGTCCTTGGAGTACTGGTAGCCGACGTGCAGGTTGTGCAGCACCTTCTTGCCGAACGAGAGGTCGTAGCCGACCTGGAAGCTCTGGCGGTAGAAGTCGTCGTTGTCGTACAGACTCCCTGCACCCACGACGCCTCCGCCCTTGCTGACGCCGTCCTGGACGTAGCCGTACCGGCTGATGATGGGGGCGATGAAGGCGTTGAAGGCCGTCTGGCCAGTGATCGGTACGGGGATGGACACGAGGCCCATCCTGTCGAGCGCGAGGGGGTCGATGTTGACGCTGCCGTCGACCGCCGGAACGAGGGAGAGCGCGGTGTCCGGCCTGCCCACGTTCGGGTTCCTGAAGTCGGTGAACTTGGCCGTCGCGTAGCTCCGGTCGTTGATGATCCAGGAGCCCTCGAGGATCGTGATCTTCTGTTTCGCCTCGTAGCCGTTGCTGGTCGAGGCGGCATAGGCCTCGCCCCCGATGCTGTTGCTCTCCTCGCGGTCCGAGGTCCGGTACGAGCCGTTGAGGAGGATCGAGGCGGTCGGCGAGTACGTGAGCTTGCCGAAGAACTCGTCTCTCGTGTTCTTGTAGTCCCCGACTTCACCGTAGAGGTTGGCACGGTTCTGCCGCTTGCTCGTCGGGGCGTAGTAGGACGCGTAGAAGAAGAGCCGGTCCTTCAGGATCGGACCGCCGATGTTGGCGACCGCCCAGCTCTTGTCCTCCTCGAACACGTAGGCGCTGGTGGTCTCGCGGGTGGCAACCGTGCTCTCGGGCTGGATCTGGTAGGAGAGGCCGCCGTGGAAGGCGTTCGTCCCGGACCGGCTGACCGTGTTGATCGAGATGCCCGCGGAGCGGTTGAAGTCGGTCGCGTCGGCGCCGCCCTTCACGACCGCGACCTGCTCGATGTCGTACGAAGACGGCTCGGCCGAGAGCGTGCCGAAGAGCGGCAACGTCACGTTCACACCGTCGAAGGCGTACACGTTGTCCTGGCCGCTGCCGCCGGCACTCGGCCCGCGCGTGTTGTCCTCCGTGTACTGGACGCCGGGGACGAGCTTCACGAGGTCGCGGTAGTCCTGGCCGACCGGCAGGGCCTTGATCACCTGGTCGGTCACCGCGGCCTTGAGCGCGGACGACTCGGTGTCGAGCATGGTCGCCTGCGCGACGACCGTGACCTCTCCCTTGGCCGTTTCGATTGCGAGGGACGCGTTGAGGATGGTGTCCTGGCGCAGGACGACGTCGGCCGCGCGCTTCACGGTCCCCATGCCCGAAAGGGAGAAGGTCACCTGGTACTTGCCGGGAGGAAGCAGCGGCAGCTTGTATTCGCCGCCATTTCCCGAAACGGTGCTGCGGGGCTGCGGCAGGACGCTCGAGGTCGCCTGGATGGAGACCCCGGGCAGCGTGGACCCATCGGCCATCGTCACCTTGCCGACGATGTTTCCGGTCTGCTGACCGAACGCCGGTGTTGCCACCAGCGCCAGTACCAGCACGAACAACGACCCCCTTAGGAGCGACCTCATGAACCTCTCCTCCCTTCCTGATGGTCGCGCCTTTCGGCGCGGAAAAAGGCGGCCCGAGAACGTGGATGGGGCTATTGCGGGGAGTGTAACTGACGGCCTCCGGCATGGTGAGCACGGAAATCGGTCGAAGGGGCGGCCGGGTCGGGCCCTGGAGAGGGAAGCGAACGCCGCGTCGCGCCCCCGGGCGGCATTCAGGGAACCATGCCGGCGAAGAGACGCTCGTCGGCGATGAGGCGGCGGGTCGCCGGGTCGGCGCGCTCCCAGGCCGCCCGGATCCGTTCTCGGCTGTCGGGCTCGCGGAGCAGGACGCTGACCTGTGCCCGCTTGAACAGCGCCATCGCGATCGCCGGGTGGTCCGGCGGGATTCGATCGAGCGCCGCGCGAGCGTCGTCGAACCGCTGGGCCGAGAGATAGAGCACGCCGAGCTCGAGGTTCCGCCGGAACGCAGGGCCTTGCGAATCGCGTGCCCGCTCGAGGGCCGCGATGGCCGGCCCGGTTTCGCCGAGCTCCATGCGCAGGAGACCGACCTCGGCAAGACGGGCCCCCGGGTCGCGGGCGAGCGGCACGGCGCGCTCGAGGAGCGCGGCCGCCTCGGCCAGCCGTCCCTGGCGGGCCCGGATTCTCGCCAGGCCCTCGACCGCCGCCAGGCGATCGGGCTGGACTTCCAGAACGGTCTCGAAAAGCGGTCCGGCCAGCTCGTCCTGGCCGTTCTTCAGGTAGTGCATGCCGAGGTAGTGGCGCACCTCGATGGAGCCGGGATCGATGCGCCTGGCGAGGTCGAACGTGGCGAGCGCGGCTCGCTCCTGGCCGAGAAACGATCGGCAGGCCGCCAGCCGCACGGCCGTCATCAGGTTCCCGGGATCGCGGGCAAGGATCCGCTCGAAGGCCTGCGCGGCGCTGGCCCAGCGCTCCTCGACGAAGGCGAGCGAGGAGGCGTCGAGATCGGCGAAGAGCCCCGTCATGTCCGCGGCGCGCGGCGCGCCGGCTGGCACCGCCTTCGGCGCCTCCCCCGAGACGAGGTAGCCCAGGCTGGCCAGGCGCCGCCGCTCCTCGTCGCCGACGGGCGCCGTCGTGGCGGCGCCGCCCTTCCCCGGCAGCGGATACCCGGCGACGGCTCGGGCGAGCCCTCGATCGGGAACCAGGCGCCCCGCCAGGTCGCGTTCCTCCCTGGGATCGTCGACGACGTCGTAGAGCTCGAGGCGGCCCGAGAGGATCAGCTTCTGTCGGCCGGCAACCGCCATCACCTGCGGCTGCCAGCGATAGTTGAGGAACGGTTGCATCGCCTCGGCGATCACCGGTCCGCCGGCGGGGGAGAGAAGCCCTCCCTCGGCCTTCTCTCCAGCCCAGCCGAGGAACGTCGCGTGAATCTGGCGAAGGCTCACCGGGTCGGAGCGCGTCCCCGGCCCGATCCCGTCTCCGGCGACGACGAGCGGAACCCTCATGACGCCCTGGTAGAGAAGGTTCCCGTGCAGTTTCTCGCCGTGATCGCCGCGGCCCTCGCCGTGGTCGGCGGCGACGACGATCCTGGCCTCGCGGCCCCCTCGGGAGGTCTCGAAAGCGGCGAGCAGGCGCCCCAGCTCGTGGTCCATGGCGGCGATTTCGCCGCGGTAGGGGTCCGTCGGGAACCGGCTGCGAAAGGGCTCCGGCGGCGCGTAGGGGTCGTGCGGGTCGTAGTAGTGCACCCAGAGAAAGCGCGGCCGCGCATCGGACGCCGCCAGCCAGGCGAGCGCGCGGTCTGTCGTCTCGCGCGAGCTCCTCTCGATCTTGCCGGGTCCGAATTCGTCGTCGTAGAGCTCGAACCCCCGGGCGAGGCCGAACTGCCGCTCGAGCGGATACCCCGAGACGAAGGCGGCCGTGCCGTAGCCAGACTGCTGCAGGCGTTCTGCAAGGACCGGAATTCGATCGGCGAGCCGGCGGCCGTTCTCGTGGACGCCGTGGTCGTTCGGTGCGAGCCCCGTCAGCATCGACGAGTGCGAAGGAAGGGTCGACGGTGCCGTGGCGTACGCCTGGCTGAAGCGCAGCCCGCGAGCCGACAGGGCGGCAAAGGCGGGGCTCACCGTCGCGTCGGCCTCGGGCGCGAGAGCGTCGGCCCGGGTCGTGTCGAGCGTGACGAGAAGCAGCGCGGGGCGCGTCGGGGGCGCGGCGGCCCGTTCGACCACCTTTTCAGCCCTGCGGGCGCAACCGGCGACGAGCACCAAGGCCCCCGCCACGACGATCCGACGCAGGAGCTGGCCACCGTCACCCATGAGGTCGGCGAGTGTACCCGGCCGAATGTTGCTCTCCGGGGCCCCGCTCCGCCGGTGCTGACAGAATCCCCGGCGGATGAAGGAGCCATCCGCAGGCCGCGCCGTCCCACCGCCCGGCCTCTCCCTCGCCCTTCCCGGGCGGTCGAAGCCGTACGTCATGGCCCACCGGGGCAACCGCGTCGCCTGCCCCGAGAACACGCTCGCGGCGTTTATCAGGGCGATCGCGGACGGCGCCGACATCCTGGAGACCGACCTGTTCCTCTCCCCCGACGGCGCCTTCGTCTGCATCCACGACCCGACGCTCGACCGGACGACGGACGGGAATGGCCCGGTCGAGGACCGGACGCTCGCGGAGCTGAGGGCCCTCTCCGCCTCCTGCGGCCGCCCGGAGTTCGCCCCGGAGAGGATCCCGACGCTCGCCGAGGTGGCGGCCCTCCTGCCGCCCGACCGGGGCCTCGCCCTCGAGCTGAAGAGCGACCGCTTCCTCGATCCGGAAGTGGGCCGGCGGCTGGGGGAAGAGCTGGCCCTCCTCGGGGTCCTCGGAAGGAGCTTCGTCCTCTCCTTCTCCCGCGCCCGTCTCGACGCGACCCGGCTCGGAGCGCCGGGGCTGCCGTCGGGCTGGATCACCCTCAAGGAGGCCCGGCCGGTGCGGGGAGTCGAGCTCCTCGGACCCTGGTGGCCCCTCCTCCTCGCGAACCCTCTCTACGTCGTCCTGGCGCACCGGCGGGGGCAGGCCGTCGCGCCGCTCGACCCGACACCCGACGGGCGCCTGTGGCTCTACCGGCTCCTCGGCTGCGACGCCGTCCTGACGGACGACCCGGAGAAGACGATCCGGCAACTCGGACGTGCCTGCGTTCGTACATGAAAGGTGCGCCGGCCCCGGCGCGATAATGAGATTTCCGCTCAATCCGGGAGGAGGATTCCACTTGAAGAAAGCACTTCGCATCACTGCCGTCCTCGTGGCGGCTCTCTGCACCGCGCTCCCCGTCGTCGCCGACGAGGGGATGTGGATGCCGCAGCAGATCCCCGACCTCGCCCCCCGCCTGAAGGAGCTCGGCTTCACGGGAGACGCGAAGATGTGGGCCGACCTGACCGGCTTCCCGATGAACGCGATCGTCTCGCTCGGCGGCTGCAGCGCGTCGTTCATCTCGCCCGACGGCCTCATCGCGACGAACAACCACTGCGTCCAGGGCTCGCTCCAGTACAACTCGACGCCCGAGAAGAACCTCATCGTCGACGGCTACCTCGCGCGGACCCGCGAGGAGGAGCTTTCGAACGGCCCCGGCTCCCGCGTCTGGGTCACGGTCTCCGTCAGGGAGGTCACGGACCAGATCACCGGGAAGATCGACCCGAAGCTGACCGACCGCAAGCGCTTCGACGTCATCGAGCGCCGGGTCAAGGAGCAGACCGCGGCCTGCGAGAAGGACGGACTCCGATGCCGCGTCGCCTCGTTCTTCGAGGGGCTCCGCTGGTTCGAGATCGCCCAGCTCGAGATCAACGACGTCCGCCTCGTCTACTCCCCCCCGCAGGGGATCGGCAACTACGGCGGCGAGACCGACAACTGGCAGTGGCCGCGCCACACGGGCGACTTCTCCTTCTACCGCGCCTACGTCGGCAAGGACGGCAAGCCCGCCGCCTACTCGAAGGAGAACGTCCCGTACCACCCGAAGCACTTCCTGAAAGTCTCCCCGAAGGGGGCGAGCCCGGGCGAGCTCATCTTCGTCGCGGGCTACCCCGGCCGGACGCAGCGGCACGAGACGTATGCGGAGGTCAAGGACCGGACGGAGTGGGCGCTCCCGCAGTCGGTGAGGCGCAGCAAGGAGATGATCGCCCTCCTCGAGGAGACGACGAAGGGGAACAAGGAGCTCGCGATCAAGGCCGAGCCGAGGATGCGCGGCCTCCTCAACGGGATGAAGAAGAACGAGGGGGTCCTCGCCGGGCTCCTGAAGGGCGGGATCCTCGCCCGCAAGGAGACGAAGCAGAAGGCCCTCGAGGCGTGGATCGCCGCGGACCCCTCGCGCCAGAAGGAGTACGGCCCGGTCCTGACGGACCTGGCGGCGATGCAGGCCGAGTCGCTCAAGACGCGCGAGCGTGACACGGCGCTCGCCACGATCGGCTTCGGCTCGACCCTCCTCGGTACCGCCGACAGCCTCTACCGACTCTCGCTGGAGCGCCCGAAGAAGGACGTCGACCGCGACCCGGCCTTCCAGGAGCGCAACTGGACGCGGATGAAGGAAGGCCTCGAGCGGATGCAGCGGACCTACGACCACCGGATCGACCGCCCGATGCTCCGCTACGCGCTCCTCGGCGCGGCCGGCCTCCCGGCCGACCAGCGGATCGCGCCCCTCGACACGCTCGTCGGCTTCGCCCCCGGGATGTCGAAGGAAGACGCGGCGAAGAAGGCAGACGCCTACCTCGACACCCTCTACGCCGGCACGAAGCTCGGCGAGAAGGAGTTCCGCCTCGCGCTGTTCGAGAAGTCGACGAAGGAGATCGTCGACTCGAAGGACGAGGCCGTGAAGCTCGCCGTCGCCCTCCACCCGGTCAACGAGGCCAACCGCGAGCGGGAAAAGGCGAACGACGGGAAGCGCTCGCGCCTCCGCCCGCAGTACATGCGCGCCCTCCTCGCGCAGGGCGGCGGCCTCGTCGCCCCCGACGCGAACTCCACGCTCCGCGTCACGTTCGGCCGCGTCATGGGCGTCGACCCGCGCGACGGCATGCGCTACCTCCCGCAGACGACGCTCCAGGGCGTCGTCGAGAAGGCGACGGGCGAGGGCGAGTTCAACGCCCCGAAGCGCCAGCTCGAGGCGATCCAGGCGCTCCGCGCCGGGAAGAAGACCCCCTACTTCGACGCGAAGCTCGGCGACGTGCCGGTCAACTTCATGTCCGACGTCGACACGACGGGCGGCAACTCCGGCTCGGCCGTCCTGAACTCGCAGGGCGAGCTCGTCGGCCTCCTCTTCGACGGGACGCTCGAGACGGTCGCCTCCGACTTCCTCTTCGAGACCGAGAAGACGCGGTCGATCCAGGTCGACACGCGCTACATGCTCTGGACCTGGGACGCCGTCGAGGGGGCGAAGAACCTCCTCGACGAGGTCGGCATCAAGTAGACCTTCCCGCGACAGCCCGGGAAATCGAACGGCCCGCGTCCCTTCGGGGCGCGGGTCGTTCCTTTTCCGGCGGCCGTCAGGAGAGCTTCGAGAGGAGCACGAGGAGCGCGATCACGGCGAGGACGGCGAGCGTGATCTTGACGGCCGAGAACGGGGCGTTCCCGTCGACCTTCCCGGTGACGCCGTTGACGAGGAAGCGGAACGGCTTGCCGGCGTACTGGTAGGCCGAGATCCAGACGGGGAGGAGCGCGTTCTTGCACGCGAGGCCCGACCAGGCCGTCGAGACCTGGAGGTTCCGCTGCGTGTCGCCCGGCACCTCGCCGGCGCAGGCGGCGTAGATCTCCTGAGTCATCCGCTCCTTCGCGGAGGAGACGGCCTCGGGGAGGTCGACGGCGTACTCCTCGGCGAGGAAGCCCGAGAGGTACTGCGGGTCGTAGGGGACGAGGCCGCCCGTCGGGAACGGCTCGATCCCGCGGGCGAGGCCGGGAGGGAGGCCCTTCGACGCGGGGACGGGGACGTCGTCGAACGCCTTCTCGAGGAACCCCGCCGCCGGCTCCCATCGGGTGCGCGTCTCGGAGCGCATCACGCGCCGGCCGTTCTCGATCGCCTCGACCTGGACGGTGTAGTGATACCCCGCCTCGGCCGTCCAGCGGTTGTGCGTGAGGGCGTCGAACGTCCAGAACGGGACGTAGACCCCCTGCATCTCCGTGACGGACGACTTCGTCTTCAGGTCGTTCGGCCGGAACCAGAGCCCCGACACCCAGCTCCGGAAGCGCTGTGTCGCGGCGTTCCGGTCGACGGCGAACGCCAGGAGGCCGGCCGGGCGGACGTGGTTCGACGCGGCCGGCGCCTCGACGACGGCGGGCGTCGCGCAGAAGGCGCACCGCGATGCGGAGACTCCCGGGTCGAACGTCGTCGTGGCCCCGCACTTCGTGCAGCGGACGCTCTTTCGCTCGGCGCCCCACCCGAGGTCGCGCGGCGCCCGGAGCGCCTCCTCGAGCGGCCGCTCGACGACCTGGTCGGAGGAGGTGGGGAGCGCGGTCTCGCTCCCGCAGTAGGGACACTTCAGCGCCGAGGCGCCGGGACTCCAGACGACGTCCGCGCCGCAGGCCCCGCACGGGAACTTCCGCGCCTTCGCGGCAACGGGAGCCCCGCCCGTTTCCGGGCGGGGAGCAGGAACAGGCGGCGGCATGGCAGGACGGGCGATGGACGCCCCCGATCAGCGGGACGGCGGCGGAGGCGGCGGGGGCGGCGCGACCCCCGGGTTCGTTCCTTCGAAGCCGGGGAACGTCTGGACCGGCGCCCATCCGGAAGCGCCCGGGTGCCAGGCGAGAGTCGACGGGGCGACCTGCCCCTGCGCAATCATCTGCCGGAGCGCCTCGTCCGTGTACGGGCCGTAGGTCTTGCCGTCGATGGCGAGGGACCAGCGGGGGGCGGCGGGGGCCTGCGGCGGCGGG
>CAZNSS010000060.1:0-12287 GCA_964575465.1 uncultured Holophagales bacterium
CGAGGCCGATGACGATCCGCTTGTGGTTCTCCTTGTCGACGACGAGCGTCGCCGTGACGCGCGTCAGCTTCTTCGCCTCGTCGACGACCCACTCCTCGACGACGACGCCGAGGCCGTAGGGGATCTCCTCGCGCGTCCGCTCGAGGAACTTCTCGCGGATCAACTCGGCGACGCGGGTCTTCTCGTCGGACGTCGTCACCGTCTCCGCGGGGAACAGGTCTTCGCCTTCGGGGAGGTGCGAGAGGATCAGGTCCGCCAGCCCGGCGAGCCCGTCGCCCGTGACCGCCGAGACCGGGACGATCTCGGCGAAGAGGCCGGTTTCGTGGAGCGCCGCCATCCGCGGGAGGAGCTTCGGCTTGGCGACGAGGTCCACCTTGTTCAGGAGGGCGATGCGGGGAGGGTTCGCCTTCGCGACCAGGTCGAGGGCGTGACGGTCGCCCGCCCCTTCCTTCTCGGCGGCGTCGATCACGAGGACGACGACGTCGACGTCGAGGATCGCCTCCATCGCCTCGTCCACCATGGCCCGGTTGAGACGGTGGAGCGGCTTGTGGAGCCCCGGCGTGTCGACGAAGACGATCTGGCCGTCGGGCCGGTTCAGGATGCCGAGGACCCGCCGGCGCGTCGTCTGCGGCTTGTCGGAGACGATGGCGACCTTCGTCCCGACGAGGGCGTTGACGAGCGTCGACTTCCCCGCGTTCGGCCGCCCCGCGACCGCGACGGTCCCGGCGCGGCGGCTCACGCGACCCCCGTGGGGCGCATCACCTTGACCCGGTGGACGCGCTTGCGGTCGGCGTCCTCGACGACGAACCGGAGCCCGCCGTCGTCGACCTCCTCCCCCGGCCTCGGGATGTGCCCCAGCCGCGCCGAGAGGAGCCCGGCCACCGTGTCGTAGTCGCCCGGCGGCAGGTCCGCGTCGAAGAGCTGCGCGATCTCGGAGACCCGGACGCGCCCGGCCACTGTGAAGGCTCCCCCCGCGAGCGGGATGACGGGGTCGATGGAATCCTCGTGCTCGTCGGCGATCTCTCCCACCAGCTCCTCCAGAAGGTCTTCCAGCGTCACGACGCCCACCACCGCTCCCCACTCGTCGACGACGATCGCCAGGTGCTGGCGGCGCCGCCGGAAGTCGGCGAGGAGCGTCGTGATCGTCTGGGTCTCGGGGGCGAACAGGACGGGCCGCGCCATCGGCCGGGCGTTCACCGGCGGCACGGCCGACCGGAGGGCCGAGAAGACGTCCTTCACGTGGACGACGCCGATCGGCTTCTCGACGCCGCCCTCCACGAGAGGGATCCGCGTGTGCTTGGTCTTCTCGAAGAGGTCCGCGACCTTCTCGAACGCGAGGTCGGCCTCGGCGACGACCATGTCGGGCCGCGGCGTCATCACCTCGCGCACCGTCCGGTCGCCGAAGTCGACGGCGCGGGAGACGAGCTCCTCCTCGTGCTTCTCGAGGATCCCCTCCTCGCGGGCCACGTCGAGGAGCGCGCGGACGTCGGCGTCCTTCTCGGCCTCCTTCTCCGCGGCCGAGACCGGCTCGTCGTCCTCCCCGTCGTCCACCGGGGTCACGAGGCGGGAAAGGAGCGGGTAGAGCGGCGTGGCGAAGAGGAGGACGACCGGGATGAGCCACGAGAAGTCGACGAGCAGGTCCTCGGCGCCGCGGCGCGCGACGGAACGGATGACGATGGTCTCGACGACGATCCAGCCGAGGAGGATGGAGACCGCCGAGACGAGGAAGGGCTCGGGCACGGACAGGCCGGAGAGCCCCGACCCGAGGGAGAGGAGTCCCGCCAGGACGGCGCCCTGCGCCGTCAGCCTCACCGCGACGCGCGAGATGAGGACGTTGTCGGTCGCGAGGAGCCTCCCGAACTTCCCCTCCTGCCCCTCGAGGAGCGACTTCCGCTTGATGGAGGAGAGGCTCTCGAGCGCCTGCGCGAACGCGGAGAGGAGCGCGTAGAGGAAGACGAACCCGACGGAGAGGAAGAAGGCGAGGCCCGTGCCCAGCGTGAAGCTCGTCATTCCTCCCCCTCCGGGACGCCGTCGGGGCCCGGCCCGAAGACCTTCGCCACGAGCCGCCGCTGGAGCCGGAACATCGTGCCGTCGTCGGTCTCGTGGTCGTGCCCGAGGAGGTGGAGGACGCCGTGCGCCAGGAGCAGCTGCACCTCGCGGTCGACGGAGTGGCCCCTCTTCCGCGCCTGCCGCGCGGCGTAGGGGACGTCGACGGCGACGTCGCCGAGGAAGCCCGGCGCCAGGGACGGGAACGAGAGTACGTCGGTGGGGCGGTCGACCTTCCGGAACTCCCGGTTCAGGCGGCGCATGCGCGCGTCGCCGCAGAGGAGGACGGAGACGGACGCCCGGGAGCGGGGGGCCGCCGCCGCGAGGACGGCCTCCGTCCACGCCGCCACGCGGCGAGCCGAGGTCCCCTTCCGGACCGCCGACGTCACCTCCGCTCGAGGCGCGGGGCGCGGGGCGCGGGGCGCGCGCCGCTCTGGAGGTTCGCTGCCCACGGCCGCCTCACGCCTCTTCCGAGGCGGCACGGACGCGGCCCAGGACGTCGGGGGCCGGCTTGCCGCCCTCGAAGGTGTCGTAGGCGTTCACGATCGCCTGGACGATCGGGTGCCTCACGACGTCGCGGTGGTCGAACCGGATGAAGCGGATCGCCTCGACCCCCGAGAGGATCCGCGCCGCCTCCTTCAGCCCCGAGACGCGGCCGGCCGGGAGGTCGATCTGCGTGACGTCTCCCGTGATGACCGCCTTCGCGCCGAAGCCGATCCGGGTGAGGAACATCTTCATCTGCTCGGACGTCGTGTTCTGGGCCTCGTCGAGGATGATGAAGGCGTCGTTCAGCGTCCGGCCGCGCATGAAGGCGAGGGGGGCGATCTCGATGATCTGCCGCTCCAGGAGCCGCCCCACCTTCTCGTAGCCGAGGATGTCGTAGAGGGCGTCGTAGAGCGGGCGGAGGTAGGGGTTCACCTTCTCGGCGAGGTCGCCCGGCAGGAAGCCGAGCTTCTCGCCCGCCTCCACCGCGGGGCGGCAGAGGACGATCCGCTTCACCTGCTTCTCGAGGAGCGCGGCCGCGGCCATCGCCACTGCGAGGTAGGTCTTCCCGGTCCCCGCCGGGCCGATGGCGAAGACGACGTCGCGATCGCCGATCGCCTGCAGGTACTCCTGCTGCCGCACGTTCCGGGGCGTGACGACCTGCCGGAGCGCGGCCCCTACGGAGCGGTTCTCGAAGAAGTCGACGAGCGAGGCGGTCGGGTCGTCCTTGACGATCCGGATCGCGCTCGGGATGTCGGCCTTCTTCGGCACGTAGCCCCGGGAGATGAGCTTCGAGAACTCGGAAAGGAAGTGCGCCGCCCGCTCCGTCCCCTCGGGTCCCCCGCTCAGCGAGACGACGCCGCCGCGGGCGGAGATCTCCACCCCGAACGCGTCCTCGAGGAGCCGCAGGTTTTCGTCGTGGACACCGAAGAGCGCGCTGAGCCCGGATTCGGGCAGGTTCAAGGGGATCGGACCGTATTGGATAGCGCGTTCTCCTCGCCGAAAGGATAGCGGCGGGCCGGAGGCCCGGTCAAATCGGGGCGGACGCCCCTAAGATCCCCCCGTGCTCCGCCTCTACACCGTCGTCTTCCTCTCGGGCGCCGCCCTCATGGGGCTCGAGATCGTCGGCAGCCGCGTCATGGCCCCCGTCTTCGGCACCTCCATCTTCGTCTGGGGCGCCCTCATCACGACCTTCCTCGCCTCCCTCGCGGCCGGCTACGCCCTCGGCGGGAAGGTCGCAGACCGCAAGCCGAGCGCCGCCCGCCTCGGCGGTCTCCTCGTCGCCGCGGGGCTCCTCCTCTGGCTCCTCCTCGCGCGCCCGGCCCCGCTCCTCGCCGTCTGCGCCTCCGCGCCCGTCCCCGAGCGTTTCCGCGCCCTCCTCGCCGCCCTCCTCCTCTTCGCCCTCCCGAGCGTCCTCATGGGGACGATCTCCCCGTTCGCCACGCGCCTCGCCGCCCGCGAGGTGGGGACCATCGGGCGGACGGCCGGGAACCTCGCCGCCATCTCCACCGCCGGCTCCATCTTCGGGACGTTCGCGATGGCGTTCCTCCTCATCCCCGCGTTCCCCATCGAGCCGATCCTCTTCGGCCTCGGCGCCGTCCTCGTCGTCTCGGGGGCCCTCGCCTCGCCGCAGGGGCTCGCCCTCCGTCTCGGCGTCGCCGTGGCGGGGCTCCTCGGGGCCGGCGGCGTCTTCCTCGCGAACCCCGAACGCGTTCCGTCGCCCCTTCCCGACGGCACCGTCGTCTTCCGCAAGGAGACCGCCTACCACCGGCTCCTCGTCGTCGACCAGGGGCCTCGCCGCGTCCTCTACTTCAACGACCTCGCCCAGGGCGCCGTGGACCGCCGGACGGGCCGGCCGCCCGGTTCGATCTACACCGACGGCCTCGCCGCGGCGCTCCTCTTCCGCCCCGAGCCGCCACGGAACGCCTTCGTCATCGGCCTCGGCGCCGGGATGCTCCCCCGCCTCTTCTCCGAGAAGGCGCCGGGGATCGCGACGACCTCGGTCGAGATCGACCCCGAGGTCGTCCGCGTCGCCGGAACGTACTTCGGCTTCCGCCCCGACGCGAACGACCGCCTCCTCGTCGGCGACGGCCGCTCGCTCCTCGAGCGCGAGAAGGGCCCCTGGGACGCCATCTTCCTCGACGCCTACTTCTCCGACAGCGTCCCCTTCCACCTCACGACCCGCGAGTTCCTCCAGCTCTGCCGCGACCGTCTCTCCCCGGGCGGTGTCTTCGCCGGCAACTTCGTCGGCTCGGTGATGGGACGAGACCAGCGCCTCTTCTGGGCTGTCGTGAAGACGGCCCGCGAGGTCTTCCCCACCGTCGCCGTCTTCTCGCACGAGCTCGCCGGAGGGGCGACGGCCTTCAAGGGAAACGCGATCCTCGTCGCGACGACCTCGACCGACCGCCTCGCGAAGGAGCGCGTCGAGGCCGAGGGCGATCGCCTCGCGGCCCGGCTCGGCCACCCCCCGATCGCCGAGTGGGCCCGCGCCTTCCACGAGGGAGAGCTGAGGACGGCGGACGTTCCCGTCCTCACCGACTCCTACAGCCCGACGGACGCACTGCAGCACCTGGGGAGATGAGGCTGGAGCCCTAGTCGATCGCCGCTCGCGCCCCGAACGGCCACTCTCCGCGCAGGCGCGAGCGGAGGACGAAGGCGATGGCCCCGGCCGCGAGGACGGCGAGGCCCATCGCCTGGAACCCCTTCCCCGGGGAGAAAAGGATGAAGAGCCAGAGCCCGAGGGCGACGAGCGCCGGCAGCGGGTAGAGCCACATCCGGAAGGGGCGCGCGGCGTGGGGGAACCGGCGCCGGAGGACGAGCGCCCCCGCGATCTGCGCCACGAACGGGACGAGGGCGCGAATCGAGAGGATCGCCTTCAGGACGACCGAGAGCGGCAGGAAGCAGAAGAGCGCCGCCGCGCCCCCGAGGGCCGCGAGCGCGACCGTCGGGTAGCCGCCCGTCGGGTGGAGGCGCGCGAAGACGCGGAAGAAGTTCCCGTCGCGCCCGGCCGCGTAGAGGACGCGCGAGTAGCCGAGCGTGAGCGAGAAGACCGACCCGAACGCCGTCAGGAGGATCAGCACGGTCGCGACCCGCGCCACCCCGACCCCGGCGACGGCCTCCACGGCCTCGGAGACCGCCGAGCGCGACGTCATCGCCTTCTCCATCGGGAGGATCGAGACGACCGAGACGTTCATCAGGACGTAGAGGACCGCCACGAGGACGATCGAGACGACGATGACGCGCGGGATCGTCTTCGTCGGCTCGATGACCTCCTCGGCCACGTAGCAGATGTTGTAGTAGCCGAGGTAGTCGTACACCGCGAACGCGAGCGCCACGCCCAGGCCGCCGCCCAGCCCCTCCGGCGACGGGTGGAGCGGCGCGTCCCAGAAGCGGAAGGCCCCGAGCGAGACGTGCGGCAGCCCGACGCCGATCACGAGCGCCATCGTCGCGAGGACCCCGACCCAGAGGACGATGGAGAAACGGCCGATCGTCCCGATCCGCCGGAACAGGAGCCCGACGACGGCAAGGCAGAAGAGCGCCGCGACGAACGACTCGCCCTTCTCCGGCACCCCCGCGTAGCGCGCAAAGCCGAGCGCGCCCGACGCGATCGAGAGCGGCGCCGAGAAGACGATCTGGAAGAGGAAGAGAAACGACACGAGCCGGCCCCAGCGGTCCCGGCCGTAGGCCTCGCGCAGGAAGGCGTACGAGCCGCCGGCCTCCGGCAGCGACGCGGAGAGCTCGGCGGTCACGAGCCCGTCGCAGATCGCGAGGAGCGCCCCGAGGAGCCACGCCCCGAGCGCCCGCTGCCCCCCCATCGCCGCGAGGATGAGCGGCAGCGTGACGAACGGCCCGACGCCAACCATGTCGATGACGTTGAGAGCGGTCCCCTGCCAGAGCCCGATCTCGCGCTTCAGGCCCGAACCCCCTCCGGGGGCCGACGCTCCCCCGCGCCCGGTCATTGTTCCCCGCCACGCATGCCGCATGGAGTCTACGAGGTGGAGACGAAACGGTCGCCGAACTAGAATCGAACCCCGGGGGAGCAGATGAAGGTCAAAGGCGCCGTACTCCTGTCCCGTGTCGCGTTCGTGAAGAAGCACTTCGGCGAGCCGGCGTGGAAGGACGTCCTCTCGGCTGTCTCCGCCGACGACGGGACCGATTTCGCCGGCCTCCTGGCCAGCGGCTGGTACCCGTTCGAAACCGGACAGCGCCTCGACGACGCGATCGTCCGCGTGATCGGCAAGGGCGATCGCAGGGTCTTCGAGGAGCTCGGCGCCGCCTCCGCGCGCGAGAACCTCACCACCGTCCACAAGATGTTCGTGGCGGGGCAGGACCCCCAGGGCTTCATGGCGAAGGCCCCGGTCATCTACAGCTTCTACTACGACACCGGGAGGCGGACCTACGAGCCCACGGGACCGAGCTCCGGCGTCCTGACGACGTTCGACGCAGGCTCCTACTCGGCGGTCGACTGCCTCACCGTGATCGGCTGGTACAAGGAGGCTCTCGGCATGTGCGGGGCCACCGAGGTCGCCGCCCAGGAGACGGCGTGCCGGGCCCGGGGAGACGCCGTCTGCCGGTACGAGTTCCGCTGGCGGTTCGGCGGGGGTGCCTGAGGGCGGGACGGGGCAGCGGGAGACCCGGTCCCCGACGTCTCAGTACCCGGGAACGTCGGTTCAGAAGTGCTCTGGAGCGAGGCCCGTCTTCTTCGCCACGCGCGCGAGCATTCGAGGGCCGATCTCCTCGTCGTCGTGAAAGGCGAAGACGTAGTCGGGCCAGCCCGGGTGCTCGAGCACGCGATGCGACGACCCGGTCTCGCGCTTGATCGTCCACCCGGCTCGCTTCAGCGCCGCCAGGACCTGTCAAGCCTTCGTCGCGGGAAGTCGCACGTGCGGCCGCTTACGCCGCGGCGGAGACGACGAAAGAGACGCTGACGTCCTCGGGGAGCGCCTCGCCGTGCTCGGGCCGGTCCGCGAGGACCCTCAGGGCCAGCGCTTCCACCATCTTCAGAGCCTCGTCCCGCGAGGGTGCGTACACCAGGCAACCCGGCAGCGCCGCAATCTCTGCGATCCAGCGTCCGTCTTCCTCACGGTCGAACTCCACGTTCAGCGTCACGGGAGGAGGATAGCGCGATTCGACCGACCTGAAGTCGGAGGGCGACGGTCACTGGAACCGCGGAGGAAGACCGCTCGCGCCCCTCTGTCAGCGGTCGGTCGGCGTCCCTACTGGTCCATTCTCCTCCGATGCCCCGCCTCGTTCCCTGCGACTCCTCGCATGCCTGCCCCTCCGACCTAGAGACCCGCGCGCTCGCGGCGGTGATGGGTCGAGGGCGGCTGACGGACCTGTTCATGACCGCCCTCCGTCGCGCGAACCAGCTCTTCGGCGCGGCGCTGCTCCTCCAGGTCGCGGAGCTTCGGCGCGACGGCGACCCGGTCGAGCGCTCCTACGCGCGGACGAAGGAGCTCGAGCTTCAGCTCTCGTTCGCCTGGCAGACGATCGACGTCCTGCTCGACCGGCTCGGCCGTGTCCCTCCCGCGCATCGCCCTCACTACCGGAAGGCGGATCGGGGGCGGATCCTGCAGCACAAGGACGTCTTCCACCTGAGCTGCCGGGAGGTGGCCCGCCTCTACGCCGTGACCCGCTCGACGATCCACCGCTGGGTCGTCGACTCGGTGGCTCCGAAGAGGCCCGACAAGCCGCTCGTCGCCCCGGCCCCACCCGACCGCTCGTACCACGCCCTCGTCCGCCAGCAGGTGCTCAACATGGCGATGGCAGGATTCGGCGGCTCGCTGCGGATCGCCCAGACGCTCGCGCTCGAGGGAGTCCGGCTCTCGCGGAGCACGGTGCGGCGGTGGACGAAGGATGCCGGGCCGACGGCGGAGGACCCGTCGGCGCCTACGACGCCGGCGTGCGCCGGCCCTGCCCGGCGCACGCCGGGCCCCTCTGAGGCCAGGCCGATGCCCCTCGAGCGCACCGTCCGTGCGCGACGCCCCAACCACGTCCTGATGGTGGACGTCTCTCTCGTCAAGGCGCTCATGGGCTTCGTCCACTTCCGCCTCGCCGTCGTCATCGACGTCTTCTCGAGGTTCCCGCTCGCCTGGCGGCTCTTCGATGCGGAGCCGTCGGCCGAAGAGTTGGCTCGCGTCCTCGACGAGGCCGTCGCGAGGGCCCGACGCTTCCATCCCGACCTCTCGCTTCGGCACTTCGTCACCGACAAGGGCGCCTGCTTCACGGCTGCGGAGTTCCAGGAGACCGTGGCGGGCCACGGGATGAAGGCCCGCTTCGGGGCCGTCGGGAGGCACGGCTCCATCGCGTTCATCGAGCGGCTCTGGCGAGGGCTGAAGGACCTGCTCGAGCTCCGGCTCGATCGTCGATTGCTGCGCGAGGACCTCGAGCCGCGGATCGGACTCGGGCTCTTCTACTACTCCGTGCTGAAGCCGCACCAGGGGCTCGGCGGTGCGACGCCGGCCGAGGTTTACTTCCAGAGGGAGCCCGCGCGCCTCTCGGCACATCCTCCTCCGAGGGAAATCGACCCCATTCCTCCGCCGTTGTTCATCATTCGACATCTCGACGCCGCACGGCGCCTTCCCGTTCTCTTCCGGAAGGCCGCGTAGGGCGAGCGCCGCGAGCGCCTCGCGGCGCTCCGGAGCCTCAGCAGGGCGATCGCGTTCCGAGCGCCGACGAACGTCGGCTTCGGGAAGGGTGCGCGCCCCTGTCACTCCTTAGCGGATTCATCGCCTCGCGTCGACCCTGTTCAGGGCTATTCGGAGCCGTCCCGCAGGCCATTGGACTACTACATACCCCTGCTCGGCCAGCGGGTCACGCGAAAAACTTCGCGTCCTCGAAGGCCATCAATGCCTCTCTTCCAGAGAGATCCGGCCTATCGGGGAGCTGCCGCACACGAACCTTGACATACCTAAACTCCCGCGGCGCGCTCGGACCGAAGTCGAAGAGATCGAGATACTCGAATTCGGCATCCTCCCTTATCCGAGGTGCAGGTTCGTCCCAGTAGTTGTTGCCATCTGACGATGGCCGCTTCACCAGGATCACCGCCCCGTCGTAGGTCGGTGCAGCTCGAACGAGAACACCATCCTCAGGGATCTCGTCGTCGAATCTCTCAAGCACGAGACACCGGAACAGGTCCCGCCGAATCGCCTCAAAGTCATCGACGAGGTCAAACGTTATCTCCGCTCTGGCCGTAAGGAAGTAAACGTTCCAGAGACTACGTACGCACTCTCGGTAGAATGCGACGGCTGCAGTGATCTCCCCAACACTTTGCTTCATAGGATCGCTCGTCACGGCGCTGTGGGTCCGTCGCGTCTGGTTGAATAGCATCTGCAATTACTCGGGTCCTGGTGCCACTCGATCCAGTGCCAATGGCTGCCGCTCGTTGATCCGTGTTCATTTCCCGGGTGTTGCCAAGGTGAAGGCGGCGTAGGACACGGCCTGCATCTGCCCTGACAGTCCCTTCCGACATCTACCCAGGCCGGTACCCGCACAGGATCGGAGTGAGCACGACTGCGCTCGAACACGTAGTCGATAAATATGGCCCCTCCGACCGCTGTCGCATAGAAGGCGATCTTGGGCCCGATTGCCACATCTGTCGGATCCGGGGTCACAAGATCGACGGCGGCGAAGCGCGTCACAACGCCCACTGCGCTCTGCCCATTCGGATCGTAGAAGTTCGCGGGGTCGTTAATCGCGTACGCGTACCGAGTCATGCTGGGCGGCAACGCAATCGGATCTTCCTGAGAGAAGAGGAAGAGATCCTCCGTCACTCCCCGCCAAGAATCTCCGCAAGCCCGCTGCACATCGGCACTTCCGCACCACAGAGGCTCGGTGCAAGCCGCCGCGGAGAAGTCGAAAGCCCCGATGCGAGTTTCGGGCAAAGTCCGGTCCCCTTCGCTCAGAAGCGCCAGCGCCGTTCCCTGATGAGCTCGGGCAGCGTCAGGTAGCGGACACCGTAGAAGTCGCAGACGTTCGGGATTCGGGGCCGCTCGTTCGTCCCCGCGGCCTTCTCTCCGGTGATCACCGCGAAGGACTTCACGCGTGCGAGGGCGATGACGACCGGATCCGCGGTGGAGCGTTCCTTCTGCGTGTTCACGAGGCGGGGAAACTGCGCCATGACCTCACGGAGGGCCACCTGTGTGTCGGCGTCGAGAGCGTGGAAGAGCTTCTTCTGGCCCTTGGCCCACTTGAAGAGGTCGTCTTCCTTCTTCCTCAGCTCTTCGAGGACGTCTTCCGGGGCGATGAGTTCCCCGCCGGCGACGAGATTCTCGAGTTCCTTCCAGAGCGACGGGAATGCCTCGTGCGGATACCATCGCCTCCAGCCGTCCATGAGCGCGCTCGTATCGACGCAGTAGGTCAAACGCGACCCTCATCAATCAGGGTTCCCCGGGTGAGCGCGTCTTCGATCTTCGGGAGGTGCTTGAGCTTCAGCTCGAGATGGTCGGCGAGGTCGCTGCCTGTGATCACTTCCTCGCGATACGCGCCGACGGCGAGCGATGTGAAGAAGAAGCCGAGATTGCGGAGCGACTTCGTCGGGGGGCTGACGAAGCCGGGCTTCGGCGGCTTCTTCGGAGCGTTCGCGAGTGCGGCCCGATAACGCTCGTACTCGGCGATCGGGGCGGCCCCGATCAGAGTCAGCCGCCTCATCATCGCCTCGCGGCTCATCCAGTAGCGCCGAGCGAGGACCTCTACCTCCTGCTCGTCCCAGCCCGCCCGCGGCGAGCGCCCCATGACCGACGGCTCGGCGCTCAGGGCCGAGGCGGGCGCGATCACAGCTCCCGCCACGTGGTTGCAGAAGACCTCCGTGCCCGGCCCGGTCGTCCGCGACGCATCCTCGTGCAGGTCGCAGAGGCCGCCTTCACGCAGCAGAAGGTGCGTCAGCTCGTGAAAGAGCGTGAAGACCCTCGCCTGGGGGACGTCCTTGGCGTTCAGGACGATCGCGGGCAGGGGCCGGTCGTTGATCGAGAAGCCGCGGGCGTCCTTCACGGCGACCTGGTCGGCGTGGAAGACGAGGACACCGAGCCTCTCGACGGCCCGGCGCCAGGTGTTGAGCGCCTCGTAGTTCGTAGCCCACGCGCGCTGCTGGTCGATCGAGATGCCCAGGGCTTCGCGAATGCGGGCAGCGACGACCTCGGGCGCCTCGGTCATCTCGCACGTGAGCGCGACGTCGGGCAGCTCGACTTCGAGGGCCTTGGCCAGCTCGAGCGCCACCTGGCGCCGCTCGACGGCCTTCCGGATCTCCAGCCGAAGCGCCATCGGCTGCCCGAGCGGCTTGTCTCCCGGGAGGCGGCGGAAGTCGTGCATCGCCACCTGGAAGTCCTTCGGGACGGACGGGAGGAAGAAGACCGCGAGGGGGCGCTTGTAGGCGTTCGCGATCTTGCGGAGCTGGATGACGGTCGGCCTCTTCGAGCCGTCCTCCCAGGCCGCGAGGCGCTCCGGCTTGACCGCCAGCTTCTTGGCCGCGGCCGCCAGCGACAGGTCCAGGGACTCGCGTGCCCAGACGAGTACTGCCGGCGTCACGAGTGCTTCAGCTGCTTTTGCCATCGTCCCGGGGACCTTCAAGACCGAAGGATAGTCCATGTCAGCGTCCCCTCTGCGGCTCGTGCGGCTCACCGCTAGGGACGTGGGGCGGCTCGGCCTCGGGAGCGGCTCCCGCCGTCCTCGCCGCCGCCCCCAAGGCCGCCCCCGGATGCGTGGCGGCGTGGATCTCCTTGAGGGCGCGGATGGAGACGTGGGTGTAGATCTCGGTGGCCTGG
>CAZNSS010000061.1:0-12255 GCA_964575465.1 uncultured Holophagales bacterium
CCGACGTCCTCACCGGCGGGGTCCGGATGATCCCGGTCGAGACCCCCGCGGGGACCTTCCGCGTCTGGACGAAGAGGGTCGGCAACAACCCCCGGGTGAAGCTCCTCCTCCTCCACGGCGGGCCCGGGGTCACGCACGAGTACTTCGAGGCGTGCGACAGCTGGCTCCCCGCGGCGGGCGTCGAGTACTACTACTACGACCAGCTCGGCTCGTACTACAGCGACCAGCCCGAGGCTCCGGAGCTGTGGGAGCTCCCGCGCTTCGTCGACGAGGTCGAGCAGGTGCGGCGGGCTCTCGGCCTCGGGAAGGAGAACTTCTTCCTCCTCGGGCAGTCGTGGGGCGGGATCCTCGCGATGGAGTACGCCCTGAAGCACCAGGAGCACCTTCGCGGGCTCGTCGTCTCGAACATGATGTCGAGCATCCCGGCCTACAACGCCTACGCGAGGGACGTCCTGATGCCGCGCATTCCCCCGGACGTCCTCGCCGAGATACAGCGGTACGAGGCCGAGGGAACGACCGCCGACCCGCGCTACATGGAGCTCCTCGTCCCGCACCACTACGAGCACCACGTTCTCCGGATGCCCGCCGCCGAGTGGCCCGAGCCGGTGAGCCGGGCGTTCAAGCACCTGAACCCGAACGTCTACGTGCCGATGCAGGGGCCGAGCGAGCTGGGCGCCTCGGGGAAGCTCGAGAAGTGGGACCGGACGAAGGACCTGCCGTCGATCGCCGTCCCCACGCTCGTCCTCGGGGCGGAGCACGACACGATGGACCCCGCGCACCTCGAGTGGATGGCCGGCGCCGTCGCCCGCGGCCGCTACCACCACTGCCCCGGCGGGAGCCACCTCGCGATCTACGACGACCAGGCGCGCTACTTCGAGGGCCTCCTCCGGTTCCTCCGCGAGGTCGACTCGGGCGCCTTCTAGCGGGCGGCTCCCGCGGCCCTCCCGCTCCTCGCCAGCGCCGCCGCCACGACGACGGCGAGGGCGAGGAGCGCGGAGACGAGGCCGACGACGCCCGGCCAGCCCGCGCGGGCGAAGACGACGCCGCCGAGCGTGCCGACGGAGCTCGAGCCCGCGTAGTAGGCGAGGAGGTAGTGGGCCGAGGCCGAGGCCCTCTCCGCGCCTCCCCGGTGCCCGACCCCCGTCGAGGCGACCGCGTGCGACGTGAAGAAGCCGAACGTGAAGAGCGCGAGGGCGAGGAGCTTCAGCGGGAGAGGGACGAGGAGCGTCGCGACGGCGCCCGCGAGCTGCAGGAGCGCCCCGGCCACGAGCACCCGGGGCCGCCCGACGCGGTCCGAAGCGCGCCCGGCGAGCGGCGAGGCGAAGACGCCGACCGTGTAGAGGAGAAAGACCCAGGAGACGACCGAGGGCGGGAGGCGCCACGGCGCCCCCTCGAGCGAGAAGGCGAGGTAGTTGTAGACGGTGACGAAGCTCCCCATCACGAGGAACCCCATGGCGCAGAGCCCGAGGAGGATCGGGTCGCGTCCGCTCGCGGCGAGGCCGCGCAGGACGGCGGCCCGGTCGAAGGGCCGCGGGCGAAAACGGCGCGACGGCGGAACGTTCCGCGCGAACCACGCCGCGAGGGCGAGGTCGAGGAGGGCGAGTCCCCAGAGTCCTCCTTTCCACCCGAGGCGCGCCGACAGGAGCCCGACGATGAGCCGGCCCACCATTCCGCCGACGGCGTTCCCCGCGATGAAGAGCCCCATCGCAGCCCCCGCCCCCTTCGGTTCGACCTCCTCGGAGAGGTAGGCCATCGCCACGGCCGGGACTCCCGCGAGGGCGAGCCCCTGCACGGCGCGGAGCGCGACGAGCACGGGAAAGGTCGGCGCAAACGGGACGAGGAGCCCGAGAAGAGCGGCGAGGACGAGCGCGACGCGCAGGACGCCGACTCGCCCCTTCGCGTCGGAAAGGGGCGCGGCGGCGAGCATCCCGAACGCGAGGCTGAGCGTCGCGGCCGAGAGGGAGAGGCTCGCCCCTGCGGGCGACAGGCCGAACGTCCCGGCGACGAGCGGCAGGACCGGCTGCGTCTCGTAGAGGAGCGAGAAGGTGACGAAGCCCGCGGCGAAGAGCTCCCGCCCGGTCGCGGCAGGGGGCGCTGCCGCGGGATCGCCGGCCCGGCTCAACGGTGGAGGCGTCCCCGCGTCACGCGGTCCCGGCCATCGCCCGGGCGACGGTCTCGGCCGCTTCCGCCACGTCCGCGTCGTCGACGTCGAGGTGCGTGACGAAGCGGACCTTCCAGGGCGACTCGGCGAGGCAGAGGACGCCGGCCTCCGACAGGCGCCTGGCGACCTCGGTGGCGCGTCTTCCCGAGGGCCGCGTGGAGACGAAGACCATGTTCGTCTGGACCGTCCGGAGGTCGACCGAGAAGCCGGGCACCGTCGCGAGCCCCTGCGCGAGCGCGAGGGCGCGGCGGTGGTCCTCGGCGAGGCGCGAGACGTTGTGCTTCAGGGCGAAGAGGCCCGCCGCCGCGAGGATCCCGGCCTGGCGCATCCCTCCGCCGAGGAGCTTCCGCGCCCGGCGCGCCCGGCGGACGAAGTCGACCGGACCGACGAGGACCGACCCGACCGGCGCGCCGAGCCCCTTCGAGAGGCAGACGCTGACCGAGTCGAACGGCGCCGCGACGTCGGCGAGCGAGCGGACGCTCGCGACGGCGGCGTTGCAGACGCGCGCCCCGTCGAGGTGGAGGACGAGGCCGTGCCGGTCGCAGAAGAGGCGCACCGCGAGGGTCCCCGCCGCGTCGAGGACGCGTCCGCCGCAGTGGTTGTGGGTGTTCTCGAGGGCGACGACGCGCGTCCGGGCCTCGTGCGGGTCCTCGCCCGTGTGGACGAACTCCTCCATCGCCTCCGCGTCGAGCATCCCGTCGTCGGAGGCGAAGGAACGCGTCTGGAGCGAGCCGATGACCGCCGCGCCCCCCTGCTCGTAGAGGAGGATGTGGCTCTGCTCGTGGAGGAAGACCTCGTCGCCCCGCTCCGTCCAGGCGAGGAGCGCCGCCTGGTTCGACATCGTCCCCGAGGGCAGGAAGAGCCCCGCGGCCTTCCCGAAGAGCCCCGCCGCGTGCTCCTCGAGCGCGCGGACCGTCGGGTCGTCGCCGAAGACGTCGTCCCCGACGACCGCCTCGGCCATCGCCTGCCGCATCGCGGCCGAGGGCCGCGTGACCGTGTCGCTCCTGAGGTCGATCGCCCGCATCGTCCTCCTCCTCAGCGCGAAGGTAACACCCCGGCGCCCGAGATGAGGCCGGAGGTCAGGACGATTCAGGGCATCGACTGGAGTCCCCTCAGCCCTGGGCGCCCGGGGGCGTCGAGATCACCGAGAAGTGGGCCCCCTGGTCGTCGCGGAGGACGGAGAAGCGACCGACGTTCGGGATGTCCATCGGCGGCACGACGGCCGCGCCGCCGAGCTCCGCCGCCTTCGCGACGGTGGCGTCGCAGCTCGCGACGAAGAAGTAGGGCATCCAGTGGGGCGGGACGTCGCCCCACCACTCCCCCTTCATCGGGAGGAGTCCGCCGATCGCCTGGCCCTCCCGGAGGAGCTCGTAGTACTCGACAGTGGACGCCTCGGAGCTCTTCGTCGTCCAGCCGAAGAGGGCGCCGTAGAACGCCCTGGCGCCGTCCGGGTCCTTCGTGACGAGCTCGGTCCAGCAGAGCGTGCTCTCCTCACCCACGAGCCGCGCGCCGATGTGCCCGCGAGCCTCCCAGAGGGCGAAGACGACGCCGCCCGGGTCCTGGACGACGGCCATCCGGCCGATCCCCTCGACGTCGAACGGCCCGAAGAGGACCTTCCCCCCGAGCTCCTTCACCTTCTCCGCCGAGGAGTCGGCCGAGGCGGTCGAGACGTACGTCATGAAGTAGGACGGGATCCCCTGCGCAAGCTCGTCCTTGCTCAGGGTCCGGCACGCCGCGACGTCGAGCCCTCGAAGCTGGAGGAGGGTGTAAGCCCCGCCGGCCGAGGGGACGTCGACCGGGGTCCAGCCGAAGAGGCCGGAGTAGAACGCCTTCGCCTTCTCGGAATCGGGGGTGGCGAGCTCGGGCCAGCAGAAAGAACCCGGCAACAGCTCCGTGCGCTCGGACATGGGGGATCCTCCTCTCGGTGTGCGTGGATCCTACGCGAAAAGGAGGCACCGGGTTTCGCGAGAGCCGGCCCCCTTCCCCCTCGCCACCTGCCCCGTCCCGTTCTACGCTCGCGTCCCGGAGGATTCCATGGCCGCTGCCCGGCTCCCCCTCTCCAGCTTCGTCGACGCCGCCCGGGGGACCGTCCCCGCCGACCTCGTCTTCCGGAACGCCCGGGTCGTGAACGTCCTGACGGGCGAGCTCCACGAGGAGACGGTCGGCGTCGCGGGCGACAGGATCCTCGGCTTCGGCCCCTACCGCGCGGCCCGCCCCGAGGACGAGATCGACCTCGGGGGAGCCTTCCTCGCCCCGGCCTTCTGGGACGCCCACATCCACATCGAGTCGACCATGACGACGCCTCCCGTCTTCGCGCGTCTCGCCGCCGTCCACGGCACGGCCGCCGTCGTCACCGACCCGCACGAGATCGCGAACGTCCGCGGCGCCGAGGGGCTCGACGCGTTCATGAGCTCTGCCGCGGACCTCCCCGTCGAGATCCACGTCATGCTCCCCTCCTGCGTCCCGGCGACGCACCTCGAGACGGCCGGAGCGACCCTCGGCGCCCACGACCTCGCCGCTTTCTACGGGCGGAAGAACGTCCTCGGCCTCGCCGAGATGATGAACGTCCCCGGCTTCCTCTTCGGCGACCCGGGCGTCCGCGCCAAGATCGAGGAGGCCGTCTCCCGCGGGCTCCCCATCGACGGCCACTCTCCGCTCCTGACCGGCCTCGACCTCAACGCGTACATCGGCGCGGGGATCCGGACCGACCACGAGTGCCTCGGCCGCGACGAGGCGACCGAGAAGGTGCGGCGCGGCATGTCGATCTGGATCCGCGAGGGAACCGCCGCCAAGAACCTCGACGAGCTCCTCCCGCTCGTCACCGCGACGAACTCCGAGCGCTTCGCCTTCGCCACCGACGACCGTCACCCGTGGGACCTCCTCACCCACGGCCACGTCGACCACCACGTGCGGCGCGCCATCGCGATGGGCCTCGACCCGGTCCTCGCGCTCCGCCTCGCCTCCTGGTCGTGCGCGCGGCACTACGGCTTCCGCGACCGCGGGGCGATCGCCCCGGGATTCCGCGCCGACCTCGTCACGTTCGAGAGCCTCGCCGACGTCTGTCCCGACCTCGTCGTCCTCGGCGGGAAGCGCGTCGCGCGGGGCGGGAAGCTCCTCGTCGACGTTCCGTCGCGCGGCATCCCCGAGGGGCCGTCGTTCCGCGTCGACGGCTTCGACGCCACGCGCTTCCGCCTCGCGGCGTCTCCCGGCGCGCAGGTCCGCGTCATCGAGGTCCACCCCGGCTCTCTCGCCACCGGCTCCTCCGTCGCCGAAGCAAAGGTCGTCGACGGCGCCGCTGTCGCCGACCCCTCGCGCGACCTCGCGAAGCTCGCCGTCGTCGAGCGGCACAGGGGGAGCGGCAACGTCGGCGTCTCCTTCGCGCGCGGCTTCGGCCTCGCGCGTGGCGCCATGGCCTCCTCCGTCGCCCACGACTCGCACAACGTCGTCGTCGCCGGCTGCGACGACGCGTCGATGGAGACCGCCGTCCGGCGCGTCGCCGAGATCGGAGGCGGCATCGTCATCGCGAACGGCGCCCGGGTCCTCGCCGAGGTCGCGCTCCCCGTCGCGGGGCTCATGTCGAACGCGCGGATGGAGGACGTCGACCTCGCCGAGCGGAGGGCCAACGAGGCCGCCCGCGCCCTGGGCACCTCCGTCGACCACCCCTTCATGACCCTCGCGTTCCTCGCGCTCCCCGTCATCCCCGAACTGAAGCTGACCGACAAGGGGCTGGTGGACGTCAGGGCCTTCGACTTCGTCTCCCCGATCGCCTAGATCCGGCGCCCCCCCACTCGGGACCGCTCCTGAAGGGCGTCTGGCCGCCTAAGATCGGACCGTGATCTTCTTCTACTCGCCGCTCCACGAGCGGCACGCTCCCGCCGAGGAGTTCTTCCGCGGGAAGAGGGTGCCGTGCTTCGAGACCCCCGCCCGCGCCACGCTCGTGCGCGACGCGCTCCTGGCCCGGGGCCACGAGCTGTGCGAGCCCACCCACGACGCCGCCCCCCTCCTCGCGCGCGTCCACGCTCCCCGCTACCTCGCCTTTCTCGAGTCCGCGTGGGGCCAGTGGCTCGCGCTCGACGCCGGGCACGCGACCGAGCAGCCGTTCCCGTCCGTCTGGCCCGTGAGGACTCTTCGCAGCGACGTCGAGCCGGCCGACTTCATCGCCCGGCTCGGCCTCTACTCCATGGACAACGAGACGCCGATCTCCGAGGGGACCTGGGAGGCCGCCCGGGCGGGGAGCGACGCGGCCGTGAGCGCGGCGGCGCTGGTGAGCTCGGGGGCACGGGCCGCCTTCTGCGCGACGAGGCCCCCCGGCCACCACGCCGGCGCCGACTTCATGGGGGGCTACTGCTTCCTGAACAACGCCGCCATCGCGGCGGAGGCGCTCCTGGCCCGTGGCTGCGCGCGCGTCGCCGTCCTCGACGTCGACTACCACCACGGCAACGGGACCCAGGGCCTCTTCTACCGCCGGTCCGACGTCCTCTTCGCGAGCGTCCACGGCGACCCCGTCACCGAGTACCCGTTCTACCTCGGCCACGCGGACGAGACCGGCGAGGGGGAGGGTGACGGCTTCAACCTCAACCTGCCGCTGCCGGCCGGGAGCCCGCCGGAGGAGTGGTTCGCCGCGGTCGACGTCGCCTGCGCGCGGATCGAGAGGCACCGGGCCGACGCGCTCGTCGTCTCGCTCGGCCTCGACACGTACGCGGGCGACCCGATCTCGAAGTTCGCCCTCGCGTCGGAGGACTTCGTCCACGTCGGCGCGCGGATCTCGCGACTCGGCCTCCCCACCGTCTTCGTCCTGGAAGGGGGCTACGCGAGGGGAGAGCTCGGCCTCCACGCGGCGAACGTCGTGGACGGCTTCGAGGGAGCCTGAAGGAGGACCGGTGAAGCACCTTCCCCGACTCTTCGAGAAGAACCGCGCCTGGGCGGCCGAGGTCGTCCGGAACGACCCTGAGTTCTTCTCGCGGCTGCAGCACCAGCAGGCGCCCTCATATCTCTGGATCGGCTGCTCCGACAGCCGCGTCCCGGCGAACCAGATCGTCGGGCTGATGCCCGGCGAGATGTTCGTCCACCGCAACGTCGCGAACGTCTTCGTCCACAGCGACCTGAACGCCCTCTCGGCCCTCCACTTCGCCGTCGAGGTCCTGCGCGTCTCGCACGTCGTCGTCTGCGGCCACTACGGCTGCGGCGGCGTCGGCGCCGCGCTCCGGGGCGACCGGCACGGGCTCGTCGACAACTGGCTCCGGCACGTCGCCGACGTGCGCGACAAGCACCGCGCGCGCCTCGGCCCGGGGACCGGCGGGGCCGAGCACGACCGCCTCTGCCAGCTGAACGTCGTCGAGCAGGTCCTGAACGTCGGCAACACGACCGTCGTGAGGGACGCCTGGGCCCGCGGGCAGGCGCTCGCCCTCCACGGCTGGATCTACGGCCTCTCGGACGGCCTTCTCCACGACCTCGGTATCACCGCGACCGGCGAGGCCGAGCTCTCGGACGCCTACGCCCAGGCCGTCGAGGGGAGAGCCGGCTGACGCCGGCGGACGAAACCCCCGACGGCCCGCCCGCCTTCGGGGGTCAGGCGTTCGGCCGCAGGACGCGGACCGCGCCCGCCGCGAGGAGCAGGCCGAAACCCACGAGCCCCCACGCCGACACGACCGGCACGGCCGCGACGACCTCGGGCTTGCACTTCCCCGCGCTTCCCGCCGTGACGATCGCCTGGATCTCCGCCTGGGAGAGGGCCCGGTTGAAGACCTCGACCTCGTCGATCAGCCCGTTGAAGCTGCTCCCGCCGTCGGAGGCCGCGCCGATCCGGAGCGGGAGCGAGTTCGTGGGGATCGCCACGGTCGTGGCGAAGGTCCCGTCCAGCGTGCCGTTGAGGTAGACGCGCATCTGCGCGCCGTCGTAGACGCCCGCGACATGCGACCACGTCCCGGTGGGGAGGGGCGTCGCGCCGTTCAGGCCCTGGCTGTCGACGAGGAACCGGATGACGCCGCCGTACGTGTCGAGGAGGTAGCCGTCCGCCCCGCCGGCCGTGATCTTGTCGACGACGCGCCCGCCCGTGGCCGCCGGGTTGATCCAGGCGTCGATCGTGATCTGCCCGGTGACCCGGAGGGCCGCCGAGTCGGGCGCCTGCACCCAGCCGGTCGAGCCGTCGAACCGGAAGGCCAGGTCGACCCGGCCCGCGGCGTAGGTCACGCTCCCGACGATCGACCCGTCGTTCGACCCGGCGATGTCGCTCGCGCTCGCGTCACCCGGCCACCACGCCACCATTCCGGGCGGCGGCGGCACGCACGAGGGGACCTGCGCGAGACCGCGGCCGCCCAGGAAGAGAACGGACGACGCAAGGGACACGACCACACGCGACCTGAGAATCGACCTGAGCATCAGGGCCTCCTCCGCCGATGGATGGATCCGAGGCGGAAGGACGGTAGCGCGGTCGCGCGAGGAGCGTCAAGAAACGAGGACCGGCCTCGCCGGCTCGCGACGGGCGACCGGCGTTAGGTGGCACCCGGCGCGGACACTTTCGCAGGGGAATGGTCTCCGTGAAGCGCCTCGTGGCTTGGCTCGCGCTCCTCTCCGCCGTGGGCTGCGCCACCGGCCCGGACGTCTCGGAACGTGTACGGACGTGGACCGGCCCGCGGGCCGTCGCCTGCGGGTACGTCGCCCCGGGCGCGGACGCCTCCGCAGCCGACTCGTGCGCGCTCTCGGCCTGGGAGCGGGGAGTGCCGTTCTGGGTCCGGTACGGGGGCTGCGGCTGCGACGTCGCGAGCGAGACCGCCTTCCTCCGCACGGCCGACGGCCGCCTCCTGACGATCCGCACCGAGCCCGAGCCCGAAGCCCGCTCCTCCCGCTTCGGTCCCCGGCTCCACCTCGCCGAGTCCGAGTGCTCCCCCTTCGTCCTCCAGGTCGCTCCCGGCCAGCACCGGCTCACGTGCCTCGACGAGCGAGTCGGGGTTCGGCCCGGGCCCGGCCTCGACCAGGCTCGCTGCGCCCTGACGCGCCCCCGCTGACCGGGTGCCGCCCCGCCGCCACGTTCTCCGGGCCGGAGTCCGCCCGCCGCCTCGGTGATGGAGAATGGGAAGCCCCGACCCCGAAGACGAAGGAGAAGCGTCATGGAGAACCGCATCCAGCGGATCACCCCGTTCCTCTGGTTCGACGACCAGGCCGAAGAGGCGGCGACCTTCTACACCTCCGTCTTCGAGAACTCCCGGATCGTGGACGTGACGCGCTACGACAGGGAGGCGGCCGCCACCACCCGGAGGCCGGAGGGTTCGGCCATGACGGTCTCTTTCGAGCTCGCCGGCCAGTCCTTCACGGCCCTGAACGGCGGCCCCCACTACAGCTTCACCCCGGCGGTCTCCTTCGTCGTCCACTGCTCGACGCAGGAGGAGATCGACCACTACTGGGAGAAGCTCTCCCAAGGAGGAGACGAGAAGGCCCTCCAGTGCGGCTGGCTGAAGGACCGCTTCGGCCTCTCCTGGCAGGTCGTCCCCGACGTGCTGATCGAGCTCTTCTCGCATCCCGATCGCGCCGTCTCGGCGAGAGTGATGGAGGCGATGCTCCGGATGAAGAAGATCGACATCGCGGCCCTGAAGAGGGCGGCCGAGGGCAATCAGGGCACCCGGTAGCTCTTCAGGCTCCCCTTCACCGACCAGGCCTGCCTGCCGACGGAGCCGCGGACGCCGTCGTCACTCCTCCGCGTCGCCGCCGCCGGCGCTCTCGCGGAGCCGGTGCAGGCCGGGCGGCCGGCTCGAGAGGAGGGAAATGCCGACGAGGGCGTCGGCTCCGGAGAGGGAGCCCCGCCCCTTCCAGGCCGTGTGAAGGAGCTCCATGGCGACGCGGTTGTGGTGGAGGCACGAGAGAAACGGGCTTCGGCTCCAGACCGCCTGGTGAACGAGACCGAGGGAGTCGTCGAGGAGCGCGAGGAGGTGCTCCTCCGCGTCGGCGACGAGCGTGAGCTGCTGGCCGGGCCACCCGGCGAGCGAGCGCGCCGCGTCCGCCTCCGGCACCTCCGCCACGCCCGGAACGTCGACCCGCGAGTAGACCTTCACGACGACCTTCACGCCCCGGGCCGCCGCTGCGCCGAGGTCGCCCGCGAGCGCCGCGAGCGGGCCGGGAAAGAGATCGCCCAGGACGATCTCCCTCGCCCTGCCGAGCATCGCCCGGGCCCGCTCGAGGACCTGGTCGGGGGAGCGGAGCGAGTAGACCCTCCCGTCGGCGACGTCGGCGCCCCTCTCGGCGAGGGCCGCGCGGGCGGCCTCGCGACCTTCGCGAGCCCGGCGCTCCAGGCCGGCGAGGAGTTCGTCTGGCGGGACCGCCCGGACGAGCCCGCCCCCTCCCTCCTCCACCTGCACCGCTCCCTGCCGGGAGAGGGACGCGACCGCCTTGTAGGTGTTCGCCGTCGGCTTCCCGATGCCGTGGCTGATCCGGTAGCCCGTGGCGGACTCCCGCCCGACGAGGAACGCGTAGACGAGCGCCTCGATCTCGGAGAAACCAAGCTCCTGCAGTGCTTTGGTTAGCCGTCCGCCACTCGTAGTAGCCATGACCACTACTATCATGACGAGTCACGGAATTCGTGTCAATGAGCGTACCGGGCAGTCTCTCAGGCAGATCCACGGCTTCCAGATCGGCGCCACGAGCTACTTCCACTACAACGGCCTGGGGGGCCGCCTCGGGTTCCGCCAGCAGTCCGACCTCCTCATGCCGGATACGGCCCTCCCTGCGCCCCAGCTCATGGCCACCCTCGGTACGACGAAGAAGTCGAGGCTTGCGGTCTCCTTCAAGCAGTACTTCGAGAAGCAGAACCGCGCCGCGAAGTCCTCGAAGGACCTGCAGAAGGCGGCAAGCTCTGAGAGTGACGCCGTCGCCTTCGCCCTCGGCAACCCGTCGTCTCCTGGCGGTCCCGCCCGCTGGAGCTACGCGTGGGACGTTGCCGGAAGACTGGCGTCCGTCACATACCCTCGCCGGGATGAGGGCTTCGCGACGCAGGCGACGTACCAGTATCAGGCCGGCTTCTTGACGTCGATCGACGCTTCATTCCAGGATCCTTTCGCCCCCGGTTTCGTCGGGTCCGTGAGCGCGTCTCTCGCCTACGATGCTCCCGGGTGGGTTCGAGACACCGCCGTCTCGACCTCCGCGCGAAGCGGCGAGGTCCTCCACGTTACTTCGGCGCGAGACGGATCCGGCCTCCCTCGCCCCGCGTCCTGGGGGGTCTCCCATCGCGACCTCGACCCCAACGTGAGCCCACTGATCGCTCTCGAAACCCGAACCTATTCCTACGATCCGTTGGGAAACGTCATCGGCATCGCCTCGAGCCGGGGCTTCCCGGTATCCTACAGGTACGACACGAGAAGCCGTCTGATCCAGGACGAGATCGCGGGCCGCATGGTCCTCACAGAGTCTCGGGAGTACGACGGCTTCGGGAACCTCGTGAAGGTCAACAACGACGCGCTCGGAACCAACAAGGGTACGAACCGGTTGCTCACCCGCGCGTCGTACGATTCGGCAGGGCGCATGATCGAGGACGAGGCCCTCAATGTGGGACGCGACTACTACCCCGACGGCGCGCTCATGGCCGAGTTTGCACACCCGGAGGGTTCGGTCGAAACCCTCGCCCCCAACGGAGCCTCCATCTGGCTGATGAACGGGAGCGCCGAGAACGTCCTCTCGTTCTGGGGCGATGCCACGTACTGCCAGACGGAGCAGTTCCGCTCCCTCGTCAGGGATGAGAGCGCGAAGCTCCTGACTGAGTACAGGGGCGAGACCGAGGCCCCGTGTGTCTGCGATACCCCTTGTGTGTTTCGTGATCGCTTCTACCGCGACATCGTGCGGCTCGGCCCTTGGGCGACCGCGAGCTACACGCGTGGCGTGGGGATCAAGCTCGAGGCACTGGACCACCTCGGAACGCCACGCTACGTGACGACCGCTTCCGGCACCTCGCCGAGCTTCGTCCTGCTGGATTCATTCGGCGCTCAGATCTCCGGCACTCCGGCGACCCGGGAGCTCTTCACGGGGCACGAGCGCAACCACACGTCCGACCAGGCCGTTTCGCTCCCGATTTCCGACTACATGCACGCTAGGACCTACGTCCCCATGCTCGG
>CAZNSS010000062.1:0-12218 GCA_964575465.1 uncultured Holophagales bacterium
CGGAGCGAGAGGACGAGGTCGACCGGGTTGAAGAAGGTCCCCGAGCTCCAGAGCGCCTTCTGCCCCGGGTCCGCGAGGTTCACCTCGGCGCCCTCGACGATCTGCCGCGAGAGGCGGCCGTCCCGCCCCTGCACCCAGAACGGCCCGCCGCCGGGCTCCCCCTCGTTCCTCACCACGCCGCAGACGCGGAGCGGCCGCGCGAGGCGCGCCCGCGCCCAGGCCGCCCGCTCCGCCGGGGGGAACGCGTCCGCCGCGGCCGTCGCGTCGCCGAACGTCTCGCGGAGGTACGCGAGCGCCTCCTCGGTCGCCGCCGGCCCGTCGGCGTCGAGCAGCGCGAGGAGGTGGTGGACCCGTCTCTCGACCTCGAGGAGCCGCCCCGCGAGGAGCCGCTTCCAGAGGAGCGTCGGCCCCTTGCGGGCGTCGGGGACGACGTTGTCGATGTTCTTCACGAAGACGACGTCCCCGCCGGTCGCGGCGAGGTTCCCGAGGAGCGCGCCGTGACCCCCGGGCCGGAAGAGAAGCTCTCCCCCGGCCGCCCGGAACGGCAGCCCGTCGAGGCCGACCGCGAGCGTGTCGGTGGAACGGGACTGGACGGAGAAGGTGACGTCGAAGTGCGCGTGGAGGCGCCTCTCGAGGTCGGGCCGGTGCCGCTCGAGGAGGGCCTCGAACGCGGCGCGCGCCTCCTCGGCGACGGTGAAATGGACGGGAGTCCGGCCCGAGGCGGAGCGGACCGTCAGGGCCGCCTCGACGAGGTGCTCCTCGAACGGAGTGCGGGCCCCTTCCTCCTCGAGGTGGAACGGCACGAGCCCCTTCGGCCGCCCCGCGAGGCCGAGCCCCGACCGGAGGAGGAGAGCGGCGAGAAGCTCGCGCAGGCGTCCCCGCGGGTCGCCGAAGACCTCCTCGCCTGCCACGGAGCGGAGCTCACCGGCGAACGGGAATTCCTCGAGGCGCTCCACGAACTGGACGACCTCGGCCGCTCCCCGGTCCCCCTTCGCCGCCCGGTCGGTCCAGTCGAACCAGGTCGCCGTCTCGTCGTCGAGCGCCTTCTGGAGCGACTGGAACATCCGGGTCGCGGCCCCCGAGGCCGGTACGAACTTCGAGAGCCGCCCCGCCTTCTCGGCCTCGCCGAACAGGGCGAGGAGATCGTGGTGCCTCTCCTCCGCCAGCCGCTCGACGCCGTCTCCCCTCGTACAGGCCCTCGCGAGGAGGGCGGCGGAGGGGGGGTGGGTGAGGAGGGTGACGTGCCTCGCGGCCTCGGCGGGCTCGATGCCGAGGCGCGCCATGGCGGACAGGTCGGCGGCCGAGAAGTTGCTGCTCACGACACTCCCGTTCGCGTGCCCGCCTCCGCCTCCTCCTCCAGGAGCCGGAGCAGGTACTGCCCGTACTCGTTGTTCTTCATCGACAGGGCGACGTCGCGCACCTCGCCGGCGCCGATGTAGCCCATCCGGTAGGCGACCTCCTCGAGGCAGGCCACCTTCAGCCCCTGCCGCTCCTCGATCGCCTGCATGAAGTTCGAGGCCTGCAGGAGCGAGGCATGCGTCCCGGTGTCGAGCCACGCCACGCCGCGCCCGAGGACCTCGACGTTCAGCTCTCCCCGTTCGAGGTAGACCCGGTTGACGTCGGTGATCTCGAGCTCTCCCCGCGGCGAGGGCTTCAGGTTCGCGGCGACGTCGAGGACCGAGTTGTCGTAGAAGTAGAGCCCCGTCACCGCGTAGGACGACCGCGGCCTGGCCGGCTTCTCCTCGAGGCTCACGGCGCGCCCGTCGGCGCCGAACTCGACGACGCCGTACCGCTCCGGGTCGCGGACGCGATAAGCGAAGACGGTCGCCCCCTTCTCCCGCGCCGCCGCGGCCTGGAGGAGCTCCGGGAAGCCGTGCCCGTAGAAGATGTTGTCGCCGAGGGCGAGCGCCGCCCGGTCGGTCCCGACGAACTCCCTCCCGATCAGGAACGCCTGCGCGAGGCCGTCGGGGCTCGGCTGGACCGCGTACTCGATCGCCAGGCCGAGCTGGGCCCCGTCCCCGAGGACCCGGCGGAAGCCGTCCTGCTCGTGCGGCGTCGTGATGACGAGGATCTCGCGGATCCCCGCCAGCATCAGCGTCGAGAGCGGGTAGTAGATCATCGGCTTGTCGTAGACCGGGACGAGCTGCTTGCTGACGCCGCGCGTGACGGGGTGGAGGCGGGTGCCGGAGCCCCCGGCCAGGATGATTCCCTTCAACTCGGACTCCTCTGCCCCCGATCTTAGTGCCGCGGGGCGGTTTCGGGCGCCTTCGGGAGCCTCACTCCTCCCCGTCTCGGGCTACGATTCGCGCATGCTCCGCCGCTTCCGTACCCCGCTCCTCCTCCTCGGCCTCCTCGTCGGCCTCCCCGGCGCCGCCGCCGAGACCCATCCCTTCTCCATCCACGACATGCTCGCCATGGACCGGGTCTCCGACGCCCAGGTCTCCCCCGACGGGACGCAGGTCGCGTTCGTCCTCAGGACGACGGACCTCGCCGCAAACAGGGGGCGGACCGACCTCTGGCTCCTCGACGTGCGGACGAAGGCCGTGCGCCGCCTGACGACGAACGAGGCGGGCGACACGAACCCCCGCTGGTCCGCCGACGGGAAGAGCCTCTTCTTCCTCTCCTCGCGCGGAGGCTCGCAGCAGGTCTGGAACCTCCCGCTCGCCGGCGGCGAGGCCGAGAAGGTCACCTCCGAGCCGCTCGACGTCGACAACCTCGAGGTCGCGCCCGGCGGGAAGCTCCTCGTCCTCTCGATGGAGGTCTTCCCCGGGAAGAGCCCCGCCGAGACGAAGAAGGCGCTCGAGGCGAAGGAGGCGGTGAAGTCGAGCGGGATGCTCTTCGACCGCCTCTTCGTCCGCCACTGGGACACCTGGAAGGACGGCCGGAGGAACCACGTCTTCGTCCTTCCGCTCGGCGCGGACGGGAAGCCGGCCGCTCCCGCGAAGGACCTGATGCCCCAGGTGGACGCCGACGCGCCGACGAAGCCGTTCGGCGGCCTCGACGAGATCGCCGTCACCGCCGACGCGAAGAAGCTCGTCTTCACCTGCAAGGACGTGGGCCGCGAGGAAGCCTGGTCGACGAACTTCGACCTCTGGGAGGTCCCGACCGACGGCTCGGCCGCTCCGAAGCGGATCACGACGAACCCCGCCTGGGACGCCACGCCCCGCTTCTCGCCCGACGGCAAGACCCTCGCCTACCTCGCGATGAGCCGCGCCGGGTACGAGGCCGACCGCTACGAGGTCGTCCTGCGCGACCTCGCGACCGGAAAGGACCGCTCGTACACGCTTCGCGCAGGGACCGGGAAGAACGACGACCGCTCGCCGGCCGGGATCACCTGGTCGGCCGACGGCAAGTCGCTCTACGCGACCGCCGACCACCTCGGCCAGAAGGCCCTCTTCGCGATCGACGCCGCCAGCGGCAAGGCGAAGATCCTCGCCTCCGACGGCACCATCGACGGCCCGGCCCCGCTCGGCAAGGACCGGATCCTCTTCACCCGCCACTCGCTCCTCGGGCCGACGGAGATCTACTCGATCCCGGTGGCCGGCGGCGCGTTCGAGAAGCTGACCTCGATCAACGACGCGAAGGTCGCGGCGGCCCGCTTCGGCAAGCCGGAACAGTTCACGTTCCAGGGCGCCAGGGGCGACACGGTCTACGGCTACATCGTCCACCCGGTCGACTTCGACCCGGCGAAGAAGTACCCCGTCGCCTTCCTCATCCACGGCGGGCCGCAGGGCTCCTTCGGCAACGACTTCCACTACCGCTGGAACCCGCAGGCCTACGCCGGCGCGGGCTACGCGGCGGTGATGATCGACTTCCACGCCTCGACCGGCTACGGCCAGGCCTTCACCGACGCCGTGAACGGCGACTGGGGGGGCGCGCCCTACGAGGACCTGATGAAGGGCCTCGACGCGGCGCTCGCGAAGTACCCCTTCCTCGACAAGGACCGCGTCGGGGCCCTCGGCGCCTCGTACGGCGGCTACATGATCAACTGGATCGCCGGGCAGACCGACCGCTTCAAGTGCCTCGTCGTCCACGACGGGAACCTCGACGAGCGGATGGCCTACTACGACACCGAGGAGCTCTGGTTCCCCGAGTGGGAGAACGGCGGGACCCCGTGGACCGCGAAGAATTTCGGGCACCACAACCCGATCGACTACGTCAAGAACTGGAAGACCCCGACGCTCGTCATCCACGGGCAGAAGGACTACCGCGTCGTCTACGCCCACGGGCTGTCGACGTTCACGGCCCTCCAGCGGAAGGGAATCCCGAGCAAGCTCCTCATCTTCCCCGACGAGAACCACTGGGTCCTCAAGCCCGCGAACTCCCTCCAGTGGCACGACACCGTGCTCGGCTGGCTCGGGGAGTGGCTGAAGAAGTGACGCGTCGGGACGCGGGCCCCTCCCGCGCCCCGTCCCCCCGGTCGTGACGCGAGGCGCCCGGCGAGAGCCGGGCGCTCTCCTTTTCCGGAGGTCCGGCTCCGGAGGCGCGATCCGGCCGCCTCCGCGGGATGACGTTCCGGCGCGGCACCGATCTTGAATCCGGCCCGGGGAGGTCCGCGTTCCGCGCGGGCCCTGTTCGGATTTCGTCACGAGGGAGAACACGAATGAGCCGACCCGTCGAGAACGCAGTCCGGACCGCATTCGCCCTCGCGATCCTCGCGCTCGCCATCGCCGCAATCGCGGCTTTCCCGGCCAGCGCGAGCCCCAGCGGGTATACGGGGCGGACTGCGACGAACAGCGGAGGGTGCGGAAGCTGCCACAGCACCCTCTCCGGCACGACGACCGTCGTCTTCTCCGGCCCCTCGTCCCTCGCGCCGGGCGCGACCGGGAGCTACACGTGCGTCGTGACGCACACGCCGGCTTTCTCCGGCACGAACCACGCGGGGATCGACATCGCCGTGAAGACCGCTCCGAACGGGACCACCGACGCCGGAATTCTCGCGGCTTCGGGAGGCGATCTCAAGAAGTCGGGCGCCGAGCTGACGCACCCTTCCGCGAAAACGATGAGCGGCAACCCCTCGACGACCTCCTACGCCTTCACGTGGACGGCGCCGGCGACCCCCGGGACGTACGCGATGCAGGCGATCGCCCTCGTCACGAACGGCGGCAAGCCGGGCACGTGGGGCTGGGCGACGCCCCTCTCCATCACAGTTTCGGCGCCCGACCCGGCTCCGGTGGCCGATTTCACGTTCACGCCCGCAGCGCCCGTCGCCGGCGCGACGGTCTCGTTCTCCGACGCCTCCACGGGAAGCCCGACGTCGTGGTCCTGGAGCTTCGGCGACGGCGGAAGCTCCACGGCGCAGAACCCGACGCACGCCTTCGCCTCGTCCGGGACCTACGGCGTCACCCTGACGGCGGCGAACGCTACGGGCTCGACGTCCAGGTCGAAGTCGGTCGCCGTGACCGCCGCAGCCGCGACCTGGGCGGGGACGTGGATCCTCCCGTCGTCGGCCCGGGCCGGAGGCCAGAACGCCTTCTGGACGACGGACCTCGTCGTCACGAACCCGGGAACCGAGAGCGCGACCGTCCTCCTGAAGTTCCTCGGGCACGACGGAACCGGGACGGCGGGCCCGGAAGCGACCTACGCCGTGCCCGCGCGCGCGACGAGGACGTTCCCCGACGTCCTCTCCGGCGTCTTCGCTCTGGAGTCTGACTGGGGACCGATCCTCGTCCGCTCCACGGTCGCGACGCTCGCCGTGCAGGGCCAGACGTGGACGGCATCGTCTTCCGGCGGCTCCTACGGCCAGAGCGTCCCGGCCCTCGCGGCGCCGGAGACGATCGGCGCGACACCGAAGGCGATCGCCGGCGTGAGGCAGGACTCCGCGTTCCGGACGAACCTCGTCCTGGCGAACATGCAGGAGACGAGCGCCGCCGTCGAGGTGACCCTCCTGCTGGCCGACGGGACGACCTCGACGACGCGGACGGTCGACCTCGGCCCTTACGGCTTCTCCCAGCTCAGCGTCGGGACCGACCTCGGCGTGACGGACCTCTCCGGCGGCAGCTTCCTCCTGACCCCGAAGACGGCGGGCGGAGCCGTCGCCGCCTACGCCTCCGTCATCGACGCGACGACCGCCGACCCGAGGTCGATCCTGGCTCGATAGCCGCGTCGCCGCTCCCGAGGGGCGTGAAGGGCTGCCGAGCCCCTCACGCCCCGATCCGCGCCAGCCTCAGGATCGGCCCGTCGGGGGCGGTCTCGTCGCGAAGGTCGATCTCCGCGAAGACGGCCCAGGTGTTTTCCTCCCCGGGGTCGAGGAGCGTCTGGGTGACGGTCCACTGGCGCGTGCCGGCCGGCTTCAGGTTCGTCCACTGGTGGAGGCGCGACTCGGGGCCCGCGAGGAGCTCGGCGTGCTCCTCGAAGAACGGCGCCAGCGCCGCCTCGAAGCGCTCGGGGCTCCAGGCGAGCCCGGAGTCTTCCGTCGCCCCCGGGATCTCCGCCGGCTGCCAGACCCGCTCGGCGGCGTCCTCCCAGTCCTTCCGCGCGAGGGCACGGACGAGGAGATGCATTTCCGCCCGCACGCGCGCCGCGAAGACGCGAGGGTCGGAGAGGAGCTCCTTCAGCCACGCCGCCTCCCTCGGCTTCTCGGGCTGCGCCTTCGCCTCGAGCAGCTCCTCGGGGTGCCGGAGGCTCTCCCACTCCTCGAGGAGGCTCGCGTCCGTCTCGCCGACGAGGGAGCGGAAGAAGCCGAGAACGTCCCAGAGCTCGTCCGTCTTCGCCGGCTCGGGGACCGTCTGGTCGAGCGTCCGGTAGAGCTGCGACAGGTAGCGGAGGAGGACCCCCTCGCTCCGCTCGAGACCGTAGCTCTTCACGTAGTCCGTGAAGCTCGCGAACGTCTCGAACATCTCGCGCCCGATCGACTTCGGCTTCGGCTCGGTGCCGGTGGCCCACGGGTGCGCCTCGCGGAACGCCTCGAAGGCGCCGAAGAGGAAGTCGGCGAGGGGCTTCGGGTGCGTCACCTCCTCCAGCTTCGCCATCCGCTCCTCGTACGGCACGCCCTCGGCCTTCAGCTCCTCGACGAGCTTTCCCTTGGCCCGGTCGGTCTGCTTCCGGAGAATGATGTCGGGGTCCTCGAGGATCGACTCGACGACGGTGACGACGTCGACGGCGTAGGTCGGCGAGGCGGGGTCGAGCCGCTCGAGAGCCGTGACGGCGTAGATCGAGAGCGCCTGGTGGAGGGAGAAGTCCCACTGCAGGTCGTCGGCCACGACGACGCGGCGGAAGCCCGTCTCGTCCCGCGCCATCCCGACGATCCCGGCCCGGTAGAGCGACCGGACGAGGAGCGCCGCGTGCTTCAGGAGACGCGCCTTCGTCGCGTCGTCCTCGTGGCAGCGGGCGACGAGGTCGCGCAGCGCCGAGAAGTTCCGCTCCGGCGGCGGGGCGTCGCGCGTCGTGTCGGCGTCGCGCTGGACGAGGTCGAGGACCATCCCGTGCGTCAGGTGGAAACGGGACTTCAGCGTCTCCGGCGGCCGGGTGATCAGCTTCTGGAAGGTCTCCTCGGTCCAGGAGATCTCCCCCTTCGCCGGCCCGCGAAACGTCTTCGTGACCTTCTTCCCGGAGGCGTCGGACTTCTTCGTCGCCTGCTTCTTCTCGACGATGTGCTCCGGCGCCTGCGCGACGACGCTCCCCTGCGTGTCGAAGCCGCGCCGCCCTGCGCGCCCCGCGATCTGCTTGAACTCGCGGACGGAGAGGAGGCCGACCTTCGTCCCGTCGAACTTGGCGAGCTTGGAGAAGAGGACGGTCCGGATCGGGATGTTCACGCCGACGCCGAGCGTGTCCGTCCCGCAGATGACGTGGAGGAGCCCCTTCTGGGCGAGCTGCTCGACGAGGAGCCGGTACCGCGGCAGGAGCCCCGCGTGGTGGACACCGACGCCGAACGAGAGGAAGCGCCGGAACTCCTTGCCGTAGGGGGTGACGAGCCGCCGCCCCGCCACGACACCCCGAATCGCCTCGCGCTCCTCGCGACTCCCGATCTTCACGCTCGTCAGCGCCTGCGCCAGCTCGGCGCACTCGCGCTGGGTGAAGTTCACGACGTAGATCGGGCTCTTCCCCTGCTCGAGGAGCTTCTCGATCGTCTGGTGGAGCGGCGTCTCGCAGTACTCGAAGTCGAGCGGCACGGGCCGCTCGTCCGAAGTCACGAACGCCACCTCGCGCCCCGTGTCGTGCTTCAGCCGCTCGGCGATCGCCGAGGTGTCGCCGAGCGTCGCCGACATGAGGAGGAACTGCGTTCCCGGCAGGACGAGGAGCGGCACCTGCCAGGCGACGCCCCGCTCCCTGTCGGCGTAGTAGTGGAACTCGTCCATCACGACGTACGGCGCGTCGAGCTCCTCGCCGAGCCGGAGCGCCATGTTCGAGAGGACCTCCGCCGTGCAGCAGACGACGAGCCCCTCGGCGTTGATGCTCGCGTCGCCCGTCCGCATCCCGACGTTCTCGGGGCCGAGCTCGTTGCAGAGGGCGAAGAACTTCTCGCTCGCGAGGGCCTTGATCGGGCTCGTGTAGAACGAGACCCGCCCCTCGCAGAGCGCCTTGAAGTGGAGCCCGAGGGCGACGAGCGACTTCCCCGACCCGGTCGGCGTCCCGAGGATGACGTGCTTGCCCGCCATGATCTCGAGGAGCGCCTCCTCCTGCGCCGGGTAGAGCGTCAGCCCGGTTTCGGCGACCCAGTCGAGGAAGAGGCCGAGGATCTCGTCGGGATCGTGCGTCCCGCCCGGCGGGACCCGGTCCGCGAGGGGGGTGACGTCCCGCGTCTCCTTCGTGGTGCTTCCGGCGGCGGCCATGACTTTCGGCGGCGCAGTTTCCCACGTCCCGGACCGGCGCGGCCGCGCGAGCCCTTCCTCTATACTTTTGCGGCGTGAGTGGAAAGCGGCGCGGACTCGGAGCCCCGGGCGGCGATCGAGGCGCTTTCTGAGCCCGCGGACCCTCCTCGTCACCGGCTCCTCCGGCCTCGTCGGGTCGGAGGTCGTCCGTCACTTCCACGCGCTCGGCTGGAGCGTGGAGGGAGTCGACAACAATCAGCGTGCGACCTTCTTCGGCCCGCAGGGCGACACGCGCTGGATGCAGGAGCGGCTCGTCGCCGGGCTCCCCCGCTTCCGGCACCACGAGCTCGACGTCCGCGACCGCCCCGGCGTGGCCGAGCTCGTCGGCGCGCTCCGGCCCGACGCGATCGTCCACACCGCCGCGCAGCCCTCGCACGACCTCGCCGCGACGATCCCGTTCGACGACTTCGAGACGAACGCGCTCGGGACGCTGAACCTCCTCGAGGCCGCCCGGAACGCATGCCCCGAGTCTCCGTTCGTCCACTTCTCGACGAACAAGGTCTACGGCGACCGGCCGAATACGATCACCCTCGTCGAGAAGGAGACGCGCTGGGACTACGCCGATCCGGCGTTCGCCAACGGCATCCCGGAGACCCTCTCGATCGACCAGTCGAAGCATTCCCTCTTCGGAGCCTCGAAGGTCGCCGCCGACGTCGCGGTGCAGGAGTACGGTCGCTACTTCGGCATGCCGACCTGCTGCCTGCGCGGCGGCTGCCTGACCGGCCCGGCCCACGCCGGGGTGGAGCTGCACGGGTTCCTCTCGTACCTCGTCCGGTGCAACCTCGAGGGGCGGCACTACAAGGTCTACGGATACAAGGGGAAGCAGGTCCGCGACAACATCCACGCCGAGGACGTCGCCCTCTTCGTCGAGGCCTTCCTCGCGGCGCCCCGCGTCGGCGAGGTCTACAACCTCGGCGGGGGAAAGGCGAACTCCGTATCGATCCTCGAGGCTTTCGCCCTCGTCGAGGGACTGACCGGCCGCCCGCAGGAATGGAGCTACGTCGAGGCGAACCGCTCCGGCGACCACATCTGCTACTACAGCGACCTCGGCAAGCTCCGCGCGCACTTTCCCGGCTGGGACATCACCGTGCCGCTCCCGAAGATCTTCTCGGAGCTCGTCGACGGCTGGAGAAAGCGGGGCGTGGCGTGATCCGCCGCCGTTCCGCGGCCCGCCCGTGAAGGTCCTCGTCACCGGCTGCTGCGGCTTCGTCGGGAGCACGATCGCCACCGGCCTCGCCGAGCGCCTCGGACCCGGCTCGGTCTTCGGAGTCGACAACTTCGCCCGGCCGGGGAGCGAGCGGAACCGCGCGGCCCTTCCGCGCGCCGGGGTCCGCGTCTTCCACGGCGACCTCCGCTGCGCGTCCGACGTCGACGACCTCCCCCCGGCCGACGCCGTCGTCGACGCGGCGGCGGTGGCGACGGTCCTCGCCGGGACTGCGGGGCACGGCTCGCCCCGCCAGCTCTTCGAGACGAATCTTCTCGGCACGCTCAACGTTCTCGAGTACTGCCGCCGCCACCGGGCCTCCCTCGTCCTCCTCTCGACGAGCCGCGTCTATGGCATCGAGGATCTCTCGACGCTTCCTGTCGAGGCGTCTCCCTCGCGCTTCCGTCCGCGCGAGGGGGCGAAGTTCCCCCGGGGCGCGTCCGCCAGCGGGCTCACCGAGGAGTTCTCCACGCGGCCACCGCTTTCCCTGTACGGCGCGTCGAAGCTCGCCTCCGAGCTCCTCGCGCTGGAGTACGGCGAGACTTTCGGCTTCCCGGTCCACGTGAACCGCTGCGGCCTCCTCGCCGGCGCGGGGCAGTTCGGCAGGCCCGACCAGGGAATCGTGGCGTTCTGGATCCACTCCTGGGCCCGCCGCCGCCCGCTCCGCTACACGGGCCTCGGGGGGCTCGGCCTGCAGGTCCGCGACGTCCTCCACCCGCGCGACCTCGTCCCGCTCGTCGAGCGGCAGGCGGCCGGCGGCTTCCCCGTATTCCCCCGCGTCGTCAACGTGAGCGGCGGGTTCGACTCCTCCGTCTCGCTCCGCGAGCTCTCGGAGTGGTGCGCGGCGCGGTTCGGTCCTCACGAGGTCGCCGCGGAGCCCGACGACCGGCGTTTCGACGTCCCCTGGCTCGTCCTCGACTCCTCCCTCGCGAGGGCCACCTGGGGCTTCGCCCCCGCGACGGGGCTCGCGGAGATCCTCGAGGAGATCGCCCGGCACGCCGACGCCGACCCCACCTGGCTCGACGTGTCGGGAGTCTCGTGAAATCCCCGCCGCCCGGCGGCCGCCCCCTCGAGAAGCTCACGGTCGTCATCCCGGCCCGCGACGAGGCCGGCTGCGTCGCGTCGACGGTCGAGCACCTCGGCCTCGAGCTGCGCCTCCGCGGGATCCCGCACGAGATCCTCGTCGTCGACGACGGGAGCACCGACGGGACCTGGCAGGTGCTCGAGCAGATTCGCGAGCGCGTCCCGGAGCTCCGCCCCGTCAGGAACGACGGCCCGCACGGCTACGGACGCGCCGTCGCCCGCGGGCTCGACGCGATGTCGGGCGACGCCGTCGTCGTGATGATGGCCGACGAGTCCGACGACTGCCGGGACGTCGTCCGGTACTGGGAGAAGCTCCAGGAGGGCTGGGACTGCGTCTTCGGCAGCCGCTTCGTCCGCGGCGGCGGCGTCGTCGACTACCCGTTCCCGAAGCTCGTCCTGAACCGCTTCGCGAACCGGTTCCTGCGGTTCATCTTCCGGATCTCCCTCGACGACACGACGAACGCCTTCAAGGCCTACCGCAGGACCGTCGTCGACGGCTGCAGGCCCTTCCTCGCCCCCCACTTCAACTTCACGGTCGAGCTCCCCCTCAAGGCGATCGTCCGCGGCTTCACCTGGACCGTCGTCCCGATCACCTGGCGGAACCGCCGCGCCGGGGAGAGCAAGCTGAGGATCAAGGAGATGGGGAGCCGCTACCTCTTCATCTGCCTCTACGTCTGGCTCGAGAAGCACCTCAGTCGGGGCGACTACCTCAGGCGGCCGCCCGACGCCGGCTGACGCGCGCTACGGCGTCCGCTCGTAGACGCGCAGGAAGAACCGGGGCGAACCGACGGGCTCTCCGGGCGCGGCATCCCCGAACTCGACCCGGAGGCGGTAGCGCTCGTCGATCGCGGCCTGGACGCTCCGGGCGTAGTCGCGCCCGAACGCGACGACCCCGAAGAGAGTCGTCGGCTGGTTCGGGATGAGGACGAAGCGCGGCCCCGCCTCGCGGAGCTTCTGCGCGAAGAGCGCCTCGCCCGCCGGATCGAGGCTCCCCGGCAGGTACTGCTCGAGCTTCATCGGGTTCGGCATCCCGAGCGCGAGGTTGAAGAGCCCGGCCTCCGGGAAGCCGGTCAGACCGTCGCCGGGGCGGGCCTCGCGCGAGAGGAAGGCGACGGCGTCGC
>CAZNSS010000063.1:0-12126 GCA_964575465.1 uncultured Holophagales bacterium
GCGTTTGACTACGGATCAAAAGGTTGGGGGTTCGAGTCCTCCTGGGCGCACCACTCAATCCCACTGACAGGGAAGGACTTACGGGCGCGGAGCGAGCGGCTCCGGCGTCCGGGGCGTCCTCGCGGTGCTGGTAGCGGTGCTAGTAGCGCACCCGCCTCGCCGCTGAGTTCGACGGACTCCCTGGCGACGCACCCTCCCCGCGGCACGCTCGCCACCGTGGAACGGTCCTCGCGAAGAAAACCCGGCGGATTCCGGGGTGCCCGATGAACCCCTCGCTGCCGGGCTTCTCGTACGACGCGCGGACGAAGACGGCGCGCTTCGTCGTCTACGTTCCTGGCGCGAAGGGCCGCTCCCGTCGGAAGCGGACCGTCCAGGCCGCCTCCCGCGCCGACGCGCTCCACCTCTGGACCACGTTCCGTGACGAGGTCGCGGGCGGGCGGGTTGCCCCGGGCGAGACGAAGACGCTCCGCGCGTTCTTCGACGCCACCTTCGACCTCATCGCCGCCCGAATCGCACCCTCGACCGCGGCGAGCTACCGGAGCCTCTCGGTCCGTCACCTCCTGCCCGCGCTCGGGAGCACAGCCCTCGACCGGATCACGACCGCCCTCGTCCACGACCTCGCCGCCTCCATGCGCAGAAGCGGCCTCGCGCCCGCCTCCGTGAACGGGGCGCTTCGAACGCTGAAGGTACTGCTCCACCAGGCGGTCGAGCGCGGGGAGGTGGAGAGCTACCCGCTCAAGCGCCGGATCGTCATGGAGCCCGTCGAGCCGCTCACCCTTGAGCTCTCGGACACGGAGCGCGAGCGCTTCCTCGCCGCCTTCGACGACGAGGCGGGCTTCCGCGCCCACCTCGGCCGGACCCGCCACCGCGGCAACGTCGTCTCGAGTCCTCACTTCGGCGGCGTGCCTCGCGCCTTCGGTGGGGGCGTCCGTCCCGAGGGCGAGGCCGCGGCCGAGCTGTTCCGGCGCTTCCAGTGGGTCAAGCCGCTCTTCGTCGTGGCGCTCGAGACGGGGCTTCGCCAGGGCGACCTCCTCCGGCTCCGGTGGGCGGCGCTGGACGCTGCGGCTGGGATGCTCCGGGTCACGGTGGCGAAGACGCGACGGACAGCCGTCATCCCGCTCTCGGCCGCCTGCCGCGAGGCGCTCGAGGAGCTGCGCCTGCGGCCGGTCGTCGCCGAGGCGGTCTTCGTGGACGAAGCCGGGAGGCCGGTCGGCCTCGGGCGGGTGCTTCGCGCCTTCAAGACGGCGAAGGCGATGGCGGGGATCCGGCGGCGGTTCCGGTTCCACGACCTGCGCCACACCTTCGCCTGCCGCCTCGCCAGCAGCGGCGTACCGATCCAGCTCATCGCCCGCGCGCTGGCCCACACCTCCATACGGACCTGCGAGCGCTACGCCCGCCCCTCCGAGGAGGCGCTGCGGGTGGTCCGAGACGCCCTCGATCGGGACGCCGTCGGGGCCGCAGGGGTGCGAAGGCTGCGTGCGAACCCGACTTTGCAGGGGAACAGGAGCTAACTCGTGAAGAGCAAGTACGATGCGGTTTTACCGACCGTGGCGATAAGGGACGCGACGAGAGGAGCGAGCGGGACGGGGCGATCTCTGGCCTCGTTCGCTCCTCGCGGTCAGTGAATGGTCCCCCGCGGGCCGGATTCATGGTGTTATGTCTCTTGCTGCGTTGCTGTCGCGGGCGTACGCTAAGGCAGGTTACTAGATATGCCTCCTCTCCCGCCCACCTACGGAGAAACCCGCGGCCTCGCCCTCATGGAGGGCCTCGAGGACGCGGGCACCCTCGTGTTCACGGCCGCCGACGCCGTGGCTGTTGGGAAGAAGCGCGGCATGTCGCCCGAGCAGGTGCACCTCCTCACCTCGCGGCTCTCCCGGGCAGGGTGGATTCGTCGGATCAAGCGCGGCCTCTACGCCACGACGGGAAAGCTCCCGGGGTCAGTAGCGCCCCACGACTACCTGGTCGCCCTCGCGCTCGCCAGACCGTCAGCCCTGAGCCACCGCACGGCGCTCCACTTCCACGCTCTCTCCGACCAGGTACCGCGGGAGATCACTTGTACGACGACGGCGAAGGTGGTCACCCCGTCCATGCGCCGCCGGGGGAAGGGCGAGAGCGTCTGGGTCATAGACGGCCTGCGCGTCCAGCTCGTGACGGTCCAGCCCGAGCGCTTCTTCGGGATCTCGGACGTCTGGGTCGACCAGCGGACGAGAGTCGCCATGACGGACAAGGAGCGGACGGTGCTCGACCTCGTGGCCGACCCCGCCCGCTTCGGTGGGTTCGGGGAGGCGCTCGCGATCCTTGAGGCGCACCACCGAAGCATCGACCTGCCGCGTCTCGTCTCGTACACCATCCAGTTCGGCGTCGCGGTGGTCGCCAAGCGCCTCGGCTGGGCGTTCGAGTCCTTCGGTGTGAGGGGCAAGGTGCTCGCCCCGCTCCTCGCCGTGCCGGTGAAGATGGTCCAGCCGCTCGATCCCCGGAGGACGCGCGTCGGCCCCGTCATCGCCCGCTGGCAGCTCCAGGACAACCTCGCTGCCCCCCTGACGCGATGAAGCTCGAGACGCTCCTCAAGGCTGCGGCTCGCACGTCCGGCGTCCCGTACGAGACGATCCTGAAGGACTACGCGATCGGCCACCTCCTCGCCGCAATCGCCGCCGAGCCGGTGCTCGCGGACACGCTCGTCATGAAGGGCGGCACAGCGCTTCGGAAGCTCTTCTTCGGCGACTACCGATTCAGCGAGGACCTCGACTTCACCTCGGTCGCCGCGCCGAAGGGAGCGGCGCTTGAGAAGGCGCTCCGCTCCGTGGCGATGCGGGCGGAAGCGACCATGTCGGTCTTCGGGCCGTTCTCCGTCACCCTCGAGCGCGTCCGGCACAAGGAGAAGCACCCCGGCGAGCAGGAGGACTTCACCTTCCGCGTGCAGTTCCCGTGGCAGCGCCAGGCGCTGTGTACCGTGAAGGTCGAGGTGACTGCCGACGAGCCGGTGCTCCTGCCGACGGCGTCGAAGGCGATCCTCCACGGCTACGGCGAGGCGCTCTCGGGGACGATCCGGACCTACGCGCTCGAGGAGATCGTCGCTGAGAAGCTCCGCTCCATCCTCCAGAGCGAGGCGCGCCGCGTCGCCCGCGCGTGGATCCGACCGCGCTGCCGGGACTACTACGACCTCTGGCGCGTCCTCGGGACCTACGGCGACTCGCTCGACCACGAGGAGGTCCGGCGCATCCTCCCGGCGAAGTGCGCCGTCCGCGACGTCACGTTCAAGACCGTCGACGACTTCTTCCCGCCCGGCCTCGTCGCCCTCGTCATCGACGCGTGGGAGGGCGACCTCGGGGGCGTCGTAGCCAGTCTTCCCGACGCATCGCGCGTCCTGAAGGAGACGTTTCGTCTGGGAAACAAGGTCCTGCTGAGAGGCTAGCGAAAGCGGTGCACAGCCCGGTCGAGATAGAGGGCGGGATCGTCAGTACCCGCCCTCTATCCCTGTGCCGACGACTAGCAGTGCCTGAGGCTCAGCAGGTTGTCGGTCCACGAGCTATCGGCAACTGTGCGGACAAAGTGCTCCTTGTAGATCTGCAAGTACGCCTTCCTGCCGTTCTCGAGGGTGTAGAAGCGGTACGTCTTCGTCTCGAGTGCGGCAACCACCATCGCAACAGGCACAACACCCCATCCGACGACGCCGAGATGGGTGATGTGTTCGTGCGAAGTGCTACCTTCGGGCTTGGTGACACATGTCACCTGGAGTTCTGTGGCCATGTTCCTAGTGGTGCGCCTAATAGGGACCCTTCCTGGGCTCACTGCCTCTGCGTCGGCGTGACGCAGAGGCAGTGAGGGCATGCCTCAGATTAGTTGACAATCTGTTGCATTGGTGACTAGACCCACTGTACAGTCTCGCTGTCTGTACGCGACTGATTCCGGGTGGGAAGACCTGTTGCGCCCGTCTCAGCAGGTCTTTCTCGAGATTCTGAGCGGCTGCACTCTCATTTGCGTGCGGGGTTACACGTAGCTGTGAAGTACCACAACCACACCCAATCACTACCAGACAAGGAGGGGTCGCGCAAGGCTTCTGTACAGGTGAGCGTCACTTCGTGTTTTGGCTTCCTGTAGCGTTCTATATGGTGTCGTCAAGTATGACTCATACAACAGTATCTAGCGTCTCTGTCAAGCTCGGATGATTACAGAGCATGTGCTGTAGCCGGATCTCAGGAAACGTCTTGGAGTGCCCCCAGAACATCCTCCACCAGGCTCCACGTCACTGGAGCACCCGCGCGGTTCAGCAGCACCGACGCGGGTTTTCCGACGAGCACGCGCGCTCCGTCGTCGTCGGCCTCGAGTTCGATCCCGATCCGGCGGAGGAGATCCTTCTTCCCGGCCGAATCTGCGACGTCGAAGACAGCGGACGCATCCCGAAGCGATCCGAAGTAGGAGCGGAGCTGTTCGAGCTTCGCGGCTCGACTATCGGCGAGGGAGTCTCGCTCGAGGGTGAGATTCGTCTCGGTCGTCCCGAGTTCGGCGCGCTTGCGCTCGTAGTCTGCCCGCGGAACCGTCCCGGACAGGAGCAGGTCGAGGAGCGTGGCTTGCGCGCCCTTCACCTCGCCGATGCGTGCGTTGAGGGCGGCTCTCCTCTGCTCGAGATTCTGCGATGCCTGTTCGCGCATCTCAGCCACCATCCCGAGGGCGAGGTCGACGTCGCGCTCGGTGAAGGCGAGCTTCGCGAGCGTCTCCCGGACCGGCGCGAGGGCCGCGACCTCGGAGACCGGCGGCAGATCGCAGCGACGGCGCATGCGGTTCGTGCAGGTGTAGTAGCAGTAGACCTTCCCTGTGGGCTTCGTCTGCGTGTAGGCCGTGAGGCGGCGTCCGCACTTCCGGCAGCGGACGAGACCAGTGAGCGCGAACACTCGGCACTTCGGGCGCTCGGCCTTCGTGCGGCGTCCGGCGACGATCTCCTGGACCCGGTCGAAGAGGTCCTTCGTGACGAGCGGCGGGTGCGTCCCGGCGTAGAGCTGGCCCTTCACGCGCATCGCCCCGTAGTAGAAGGGGTTCTTCAAGATGTGGTCGACCGTCGTGACGCCGATGCCCTTCGCCGTCGTGTTCGGCCTCCGCTTCGGCAGCGTGAGGCCCCAGTCGTCACGGGCCACCTTCGCGAGAGCGGCGAGCGAGTAGCTCCCGGTCCCGGCGAGGCGGAACAGCTCGCGGACGACCTTCGCCATCGGCTCGTCGACGACGATGACGGCGTGGTCGGCCGACTCGCGGACGTTTCGGTACCCGAGCGGCGCGATGCAGGGCCACTCCCCACGCCGGAGCTTCTCCTGGAGCCCGCGCCGGATGTTCTTCGACAGGTCCTTCGAGTACTTCGCCGAGAGTCCCAGCTCGAGGCTGAGGACGAACTCCTCATCGGGCTCGCCGACGTAGGTCCGATCCGTGGTCACGATCCGCTCGAGCTTCTTCGTCTCCATCGCCCAGACGACCCGGCCGCCGTCGAGGGCGTTTCTCGCGAGGCGATCGGCCTTCCAGCAGACGACGGTGTCGATAGCCCCCTTCTCGACCATCGTCATGAGCCGGTTGAACTCCGGGCGGCCCGGCATCTTCGCTGATTTCTTCTCCTCGAACAGGAACGGGTCAGCGATCCCGAGCCGCGTGCACGCCTCTCGCGCCCACGCGACCTGCGCGCTGAGGGAGAGCACCTGGCGGTCGTCGGACTCGGTGGACTTTCGGGCGTAGATGGCGGCGCGCACGGGACGAGGGGGGAGGTGGCGAGGGCGATCCCATCCGGTCGAGCGCGAGCGCGACGGCGTAGAGCATCTCGCGGTACGCGCGGGCGTCGTCGTCGGTGGCGCCGTCTCCGACGCGCTCCGTCACGCGAGCGCGGATGGCCGCTTCGAGCGCGGGGCTGAAGGTCGGGACGGTCGAGCTGACCGGTGGCGGAGGGAGCATCACGCCGGGGAGCAGGCGGCCTCCGCCTCTCGACGTGAGGGTCGAAACTCTAAGCGTCCGAGGCGCGGGCGACAAGAGGGGCGAGGCGGCCACGGACCGCGCCACGGGCGCTCGGCCCCCGGCGGAAGCTCGGAGCCGCAGAAGTGGCAGCGCTCCGCTCCCACCGTGGACGGCGGGGGCGACGCGACCGGGGAGCCGCAGGTCGGGCAGACGCGCTCGGGATCGTCGGTGTGGGGCATACGGGAAGGGGTGAGAAGCGCCGCCATCGTGGTCCTCTCGTCACCAGGGCGCGAGGGTTCGTACGCAGATTGGGACAGGGACGCACACCCCCTCGTGATCAGGACGCCAAGAAGCCCGCACCACCTGTGCCCCGGACGCACATTTCGTCCCGCCCGTCTCGCGCCGTCCGGTACGCCGTGCCACGTTCAGAGCGTCACCTCCCCCTCCCACCGCCGTGAGCATCCTCTCCTACTTCTTGCCTCGTGCCCGTCGAGAGCGCGCCGAACGTGAACGCGAGGAGGCGTACCGCGAGTACGTCGAGACGAGGTACCCGGTGCCGCCCGACGAGCTGGAGCCGGACGAGGAAGCCGCGGACGAAGAGGAGCCGTGGTCGCCGCCAGAGTCGCCACCGGAGGCGACGCGGAACGAAAACGCCACGCCGACCGGTCGCGCCAGTCTCGCCCCCCTCGATCTCGCGGGGCCGGTGGCAGCGATCGAGCACGCAGACGGACCAACGGGAGAGCCGAAGGTCCGTAGGACGCGTGGCGGAGACGGCGTGGACGAAGGCCAGCCGACGCCACCGGAGGCGCTCCCCCCTGCTCCGCCTACGCCGACCGTGGTTCGGACCGGGGATCAGGATACCGCGGCGGAGGAGGTGTCGGTCCAGGAAGCCACGGCGCCCCCGCCCACGGAGGGTCTCGAGGTCCGCGACGGGGAGGTGCTCCGCTCCCTGGCCCTCTGCCGGATCCTCTCGTACGCTCAGATTGCCGCGCTCCACTTCCCGGGGCAGCTCGCCACGGCCCGGCGACGGATGCGCCGTCTCGCACGCGCCGGGTGGGTGACCCTCTTTGAGGAACGCACGCTCCGCGGCGGCCACCCACGCTACGCGCTGCCGACCACGCGAGCGCTCCGCTGGGCGTTCGACGCGATCGCCGCCGAGGCGACCGGCACGCCCAGCGAGCGCCTCGTCCAGGAGGTGCTGCGTCAGCAGTCCCGAGAGGGGCTCGTCCTTCGCTCCCCGGGGACGCCGCCGCTCCTCCCGCACCAGCGTGAGATCGGAAACCTCGTGGTCGCCCTCCGTCGGTGCTACCGCCTCGGCGTGGGTTTCTCATGCTCGTTCGCCCGACCCTTCCCGCTGGTGGTGAATGGGGTCAGCCTCCCGCAGCCCGACTTCATTCTCGTCGCCGCCCCGTTCGGCCGGGAGCCCGTTCTCTTCCTCGGGGAGCACGACCGCGGGACAGAGCCTGTCGCGCGATTCGGGCGACGGAAGGTGGACGCGTACGAGCAGCTCTACGTCCGTCCTCCACTCCTGCGGAAGCTGACAGGGTTCTCGACGTTCCACGTCCTCGTCACCGTCTCCGATCCCGTCCACCGCCACCCGATGGATCGCCTCGCGGCACTCGCCACGCAGATTCGCAGGCGCGGCGGCGACTCCACCTACGCGCTCGCGCCCGCCGGTTGGGTTGCTGCCTCCCCCGACGGCCGGGTCTGGTTCACGGCGGACCAGCCGCCGGATCCCGCGATCTCTCGCCCGAACATCGAGCTCCACGGAGCGACCGGGAAGCCCCTCTGTCTCCTCGATGTCATCGGCAGGAATCACCGCGCCTCGCGACCATGGCGGCCATGAGCGCGGCCTTGGGGGCGACGCCGGACAGGGCACGTGCAGCGACGCGGTGCTAGCATGACTCGTGCCGACCCCGTACTACCCGTAAACGTGCAGCGACAGGAGAGAAGCGCCGCGATGTCCCAGGCTCCCGCCCGGCTCGATGACGCCCGCGCTGCAATCGCGGACCTCGTCGAGCGCTACGCCGCGAACCGTGACCAGTACCAGACAACGGCCTTCACCGAGGAGAACTGTCGAGCCGCGTTCATCACACCGCTCTTCGAGGCCCTCGGGTGGGACGTCACGAACAAGGCGGGCTACGCCGAGCAGTACAAGGACGTCATCCACGAGGAGGGAATCAAGGTCGGCGACTACACGAAAGCGCCGGACTACACCTTCCGCGTCGCCGGGGTACGGAAGTTCTTCGTCGAGGCGAAGAAGCCCTTCGTCGACCTGAAGAACGACCCGGCTCCCGCCTACCAGCTCCGGCGCTACGCCTGGAGCGCGAAGCTCCCGCTGTCCATCCTCACGGACTTCGAGGAGATCGCGGTCTACGACACGCGCATCCGACCGAAGGAGGGCGACAAGCCCTCGGTGGGGCGCATCCTCTACATCTCCTTCGACGAGCTCCTGCCCCGTCTCGAGGAGCTCTGGGCCGTTTTCTCGAAGGAGGCCGTCCTCAAGGGGTCGTTCGACCGCTACGCCGAGGACACCCGCGGCAAGCGCGGGACCTCGGAGGTCGACGCCGAGTTCCTGAAGGAGATCGAGGGCTGGCGCGACGAGCTGGCCCGCAACATCGCGATCAGGAACCCCGACCTCTCCGTCGACGACCTGAACTTCGCGGTCCAGACGACGATCGACCGGATCATCTTCCTGCGGATCGCCGAGGGCCGGGGTGCCGAGCCATACGCGAGCCTCCTCGCGCTCGTGAATGGCGCGGACATCTACAAGCGCCTCGTGGCCATCTACCGGAGGGCCGACGCCCGCTACAACTCCGGCCTCTTCGACTTTAAGTCCGACCGGCTCACGACCGACCTCGCGATCGACGACAAGGTCCTGAAGCCGATCCTCCAGAACCTCTACTACCCGCAGTCGCCCTACGAGTTCTCCGTCCTCCCGGCGGAGATCCTCGGGAACGTGTACGAGCAGTTCCTCGGGAAGGTCATCCGCCTCACGAAGGGCCACCGAGCCGTCGTCGAGGAGAAGCCCGAGGTGAAGAAGGCGGGCGGCGTCTACTACACGCCCGCCTACATCGTCGACTACATCGTCCAGCACACGGTCGGCGAGCTCTGCGACGGCAAGAGCCCGAAGCAGATGGAGAAGCTCCGCATCCTCGACCCCGCCTGCGGCTCCGGCTCGTTCCTCCTCAAGGCGTACCAGGAGCTGCTCGACCGGCACCTCGCGTGGTACAGCGACCACCAGCCCGAGAAGCACCGCAAGGAGGTATTTCGCGGCCCTGGCGGGGACTGGCGGCTCACGACGGCCGAGAAGCGGCGCATCGTCCTGAACAACATCTACGGCGTCGACATCGACCGCCAAGCCGTCGAGGTGACGAAGCTCTCACTTCTCCTGAAGGTCCTCGAGGGCGAGAACGACGAGACGCTGAAGCAGCACTCGCTCTTCGGCGAGCGCGCCCTCCCGAGCCTCGAGGCGAACATCAAGTGCGGGAATTCGCTCATCGCGCCGAACTACTACGCCGACGACCAGATGGCGCTCGCGAATGTGGACGACCAGCGACGTATCAACGTATTCGACTGGACGGAGGAGTTCGCGTCGACGTTCAAGGTCGGCGGATTCGACGCCGTGATCGGGAATCCGCCGTATGGTGCGGACTACGATGAAGCTCAGAAGGCCTACTTTCAGTCGACATACGTTTACAGAAAGGGAAAGCCTGAGACCTACGTCTACTTCTTAGAGAAGGGGCTTTCGCTGCTTCGGTCGGGCGGCTGCCTCGGGTACATCACTCCGAACGCGTGGCTCACCAACCACTACGGCTCGCAGATCAGGAAGTACGTCCTCGAGAAGACCACTATCGTTCACGTGGCCGATCTCGAGCGCATACGCGTGTTCCAGGGGGCAGTCGTTGACACGGCCATCGTCATACTCAAAGCTGATGAAGCTCCCCAGGGGCACAAGGCCCAAGTGTGGCGCGGGACGACGACCTCCGGCATCGATCGATGCTTCGCGGTTGAACAGCAGCGATGGGCGCAGGACGACGCGCTGATATTCAACGTTCAAGCCGATCCTGTGGAGGTGCGTCTACTGGATCACCTTGAGCGTTCCGGGGAGACTCTTGATTCGGTCGTCGAGTACTCCCAAGGCGTCATCCCATACAAGACCAAAGAGGACGGCGTCGCGAACAAGTACATCGCAGAGACCAGTCGTGGTAACGGCTGGTTTCCGCTCCTTGAGAGCGCATCACAGGTCAGACGTTATGAGCTCGACCCGCCGGTGGCCTTCATCAAGTACGGGCGGTGGCTATGGTGCGCTCGGGAAGAGAGGTTCTTCACCGAACCGAAGGTCCTCTTCCATCGTCTTCGTAAAAAGCTGCCCGTTCAGCTCGTCGCGGCTCTCGACACGACAGGCCTCATCAATCGCCACTCGCTCTCGAACTTGATTCTTCGCGATGGATCCGCCCCGGAGACGCTCTGGGCGGTGCTCGGCTTGTTCAACTCGAAGGTGGCAAACTGGTGGTTCGTTAAGCGTTACGGCGTTCTCATGGAGGTCGGCGGCTTCAAAGTCGGGAAGATCCCGCTTCCTGCGTCATGGGGCGACGGACAATCGCGCCTGGCCAAGCTCGCGCAGAGCGCATCGGAGCTGCATCAGCGACTTCGCGACGCGAGGAGCCCACACGAACACAACGACCTCGTCCGACAGATTACAATCGTAGAGGACCGAATCAACAAGCTCGTCCATGAACTCTACAGCCTGTCCGAGGACCAGGTCGCGGTGGTAAACAGGACGACGACTTCGTGATGTACGACCCGCTCGGAGAACTCCGCCGCCAGCAAGAGAGGATCAACGAACTCCTCGGACCGTCGCGTCGGATCCAGGAGGAGATCCTCCGTTCGTACGCGCCGATCCGTCAGCTCGAGGACGCTCTGCGGGCGGTCACGGATGGCCTCGTGGCGAAGGGCGTCTCCGAGGACATGCTCCGGTCAATGGAGAAGATCGGGCGGGTGGAGCTCGCGGACTTCTCCCACATCGCGTCTTTCACCGCGATGCAACGTGACACGCTCAAGATCTCGGACGCCATCACGCAGCAGACACGGTGGATCGAAGAGGCGTCGCTGCTCTCTACCGATGCGAGCGAGAAGATTCGGGGCGCGGGCGCTTTCGCCGCAATCGAGAAACTCGCCGCCGGTCAGGCCGCTCTCCTCGATGCCGAGCGGTGGATCGCCCCGCGCCCGATCTCGTCAGCCCTGACAGACGTGCTCTACGCTGGCAGGAGCGCCTGGACGCTCGCGCTCCCCGGGGCGGATATCAACGCTGCGTCGGTCGAGCATCTCGCCCAACTGTCGGAGGCGGTGATCACCGCGATCGCGGACAGCGACGGCGAAGCTGAGGTGGAGGTCCCGCCGGACGCCGCGCTCGCCGGGTCCGAATCCGTTTCTGTTGTCCTCCTGAGTCGTTCACGAGAACTCACGGTCTATTCCGGAGCCACGAACGCAGCCGGGCCGACGAGCGGCGCGGCGATCGACGCGCTGAAGACGATCTCGCAGGTCATACGGTTCATCGAGCCCCGCGCGGCGACGGTCCCCCTCGGCAAGTTCGCGGGCTGGGCGATGGGCGCTGGTCTCGAGATCGTCGATGATCGGCGGTCGGCCGAGGACCGGTTCGATTCGGCCGTCGAGATGCTTCACGACATCTTCTTCGATGGTCTTCGGAATGCCGACCGGGCGCTCGCGAGGTTGCTCCCGGCGTTCCTGAAGCGGACCGTTGTCGGACTCAGGAACAATTCATCCGCTCACGCCCCGGAAGCGGCGGTCCGTGCTGAGCGAATCGAGGCGAACTTACGGGAGCGCGAGGGCCTCTTCGAGAGCCTCGGCTGCGCCGTCCCGGTGACGGAGGATGAGTGGGCATCCGCCCTCGTACTCCTCCTTCGGGCGGCTGCGATCGCCGCTGTTGAATTCCGGGACGCAGTTCGGAGTGCTCACCCCTGAACCCTCCGGAAATCCCGGAGAGTTCACCCCCGAAATGGCGGTGCTAGTACGGTGCTAGTTCGCCCGTCTAGGGCCATCTTGGGACGCCCCGGGGCGATCCGACCTGTGGTACAAGCCCTTGATCCGGAGGTATCTAGGGATGGCCCGACACGAGCTAAACCACTACGGATCAAAAGGTTGGGGGTTCGAGTCCTCCTGGGCGCACCACTTAATCCC
>CAZNSS010000064.1:0-12056 GCA_964575465.1 uncultured Holophagales bacterium
GCAGGAGTACGCGTTCGGCCTCTCGGTCGGACTCCTCGCCGGGGGTCTCGTCTTCTCGGCTCCCGGGACCCGGGACACCGGTCGCGACGCCCTCGAAGCGTCGGTCCTCAGCTTCGTGATCGCGAACGTCGTCCTGAAGCCGGTCATCGGGCGCCAGCGGCCCTGGGTCTCGGACGGAGAGACGGTCTTCGACCCGTTCTCGCACGACCCGTCCTTTCCCTCGGGGCACGCCACGGAGGCGTTCGCGGTCGCCTCGGTGATCGCGATGCGCAGCGAGGGCTGGGTCGTTCCGACCCTCGCCTTCACGACGGCGTCCCTCGTGGCGGTCTCGCGCGTCGAGCAGAGCCACCACTTCACGAGCGACGTCTTCGCCGGCGCGGTCCTCGGGGTCACGGTCGGCCGGTTCGTCGTGTCCCGCCATCGGCCGCCTCCCGACGGTCCGTCGCCGGCGGCACGCGTCACGCTCGTCGCCATCCCCCACGGCCTCGCGGTCCACGTCTCCTGGTGAATCGGGGAACAGCCCGGCGGGGAGGCCACGCAGCTCCCCCCGCCGGGCGCAAGGGTCAGGGCATCGGCTTGAGCGTGAGCGGGTCGCGGAGAGGCACGCGCGCGAGCGGGAGCTTCGTCGCGTCCGGGAGGGCGCCCGGGTGGTCGGGGTCGCCCGCCTCGACGTCCGAGGCCTTGCCGACGGCCAGGACGACCATCTTCTCGGAGTCGAGGAGCTTCTTCGCCATCCTCTGGACGTCGGCGGCCGTCACGGCCTTCACCTTCTCGCGGTAGTCGACCCACCAGTCTTCGGGCCTGCCGGTGAGCTGCTCGTCCGCGAAGCGGTTCGCGATCGCCTGGCGGCTCGCCCACTGGGCCGGGAACGACTCGACGAGGCCGTCCTTGATCGACGCCAGCTCGGCCTCGGTGAGCGGCTCGTCCTTGAGCCTCTGCATCTCGGCGAGGGCGAGGCGGAGGGCGTAGGCGACGGAGCGGTTCTTCGTCTGCAGGCCGCCGGTGAGGTCTCCTCTGTAGAACGGCCCTTCGCCGAGCGCCGTCCTCACGCCGTAGGTGAGCCCCTCGTCGGAGCGGATCTTCTTCATGAGCCGCGCCGCGAAGCCGCCGCCGCCGAGGACGTGGTTCATGACCATCGCGGGGTACCAGTCGGGGTCGGAGCGGCGCATCCCGGGGAAGGCCCACTGGAGCATCGCCTGCGGGGCGTCCTTGTCGCAGACGTAGAGGCCCGGCTTGCGTGCGAAGTCGGGGGCGGGGACCTTCGGGCTCGGGCGCGCCGCCTTGCCCGCGGCGAGGGCGCCGACCGTCCGGTTCAGGAGGTCGACCATCGCCTTCCTCTCGAACTTCCCGGAGACGGCGACCGCGAGGTTCGCCGGGTGGAGGAGGCCCGCGTGGAAGGCGAGGAGGTCCTCGCGCGTGATCGCGTCGAGGCTCGCGGCGGTGGTGTCCTCCGTGGCGAAGAACTTCTCGCCGAAGAGGAGATAGGGCATCTGGATCTGCGCGATCGACGTGACGGCGTCGTTGCGCCGCTCGAGGGCCTGCCGGGAGCTCTTCCTGGCGAGGTCGAGCCGGTCCTGCGCGAAGGCCGGCTGCGTGAGCGCCTGCATCAGGAGGTCGAGCCCCTCGGCCAGGTCCTTCTCCTGGACCTGGAGATAGAGGCTGCCGCTCGTCGACCCGCAGCTCGACGAGAGCGTCGCCGCGAGCGCCTCGAGCCGGTCCTCGACCGCGGCGGCGTCCTTCTTCTGCGTCCCGCCGACGGCGAGCTGCGAGCCGAAGAGGCTCGCGAGGCCTTCCTTGCCGGCGGGGTCCATGTAGCCGCCGCCCCGCCACCAGACGGTGACGCGGACGAGCGGGACCCCCGTCGGATCGGAGACGAGGTAGGCCGGGACCTTGTTCTTCAGGACGACCTTCGCGTCCTTCGCCTTCGGCACCTGGAACGCGATCGACGGGTAGGTCAGCTTCTCGGGGCGGTCGGGGATCGCCTGCCCGAGGGCGCAGGACGCCGAGACGGCGAGGAGAAGGGCAGTGCCTTTCACGAAACGGTTCATCCCTTCACCTCCGGGGCCGGGGCGGCGGCGGGAGGCATGGCGGGAGCCGTGCCGGGCATCCCCGCGGGGGGACCTCCGGGCGCCATGCCGGGCGGCGGGCCGCCGGGCCGTCGCCGCGGCATCCCTTCTCCGCCTCCCTTGCGGGTCGTGAGGAGCACGTTGCGGCTCTCCTTCACGAGGTACTGCTTCGCGACGCGCTGCACGTCCTCGCGGGTCACGGCCTCGACCTTCTTCGGGGCGTCGAGGAGGTCCCGGTACGTTCCGGCGCTCTCGGCCTGCGAGAGCGACTCGCGGATCCCGGAGTTGCTCTCGAGCCGGGTGTACCAGGCGACGCGGATCGCGTTCTTGGCGCGGGAGAGCTCGTCGTCGGTGACGCCCTCCTTCACGACCTTCTCGACCTCGGCGTAGAGGAGCGGCTCGACCTCGTCGGGTCTCTTCCCGGGGCCCGGCGTCGCGGTGACCGAGAAGAGGCCTCCGTACTTCTGGCCGCGGAACGAGGCCGTCGCGCGCGTCGCGACCTTCTGGCCGAGGACGAGCGACTTGTGGAGCCGGCCCGACGGCGGGCGCATCGGCCCGCCCATCCCCGGGCGGCCCGTCATCGGCGCTCCGCCGAGGACGACGCCGAGGACCTGCAGCGCCGCAGCGTCTTTGTGAACGGCCGGGACGGCCTTGAAGTCCGCCTCGACGGAGGGTGTCCTCTCGACCTCGGCGACCATCCGCTGCTCGGCGGGCTGCGTCGGCTCGAGCGTGATGACCTCGGGGACCCCCTTCGGGTTCGCGGGGATCCGGCCGAAGTACTTCTGCGCGAGCGCCCAGGTCTTCTCGACGTCGAAGTCGCCGACGAGGATCGCCGTGATGTTGTTCGGGGCGTAGTAGGTCGCGAAGAACTCGCTTCCCTGCTCGCGCGTCACCTGGGAGATGTCGCTCGGCCAGCCGATGACCTCCCAGCTGTACGGGTGGGCCATCCAGGTCATCGCGTTGAACGCCTCGTCGACCGTCCCGCCGGGGCGCGACTCGAGCGTCTGCCGGCGCTCCTCGAGGATGACGTTGCGCTCGCTGTAGAACTCGCGGAAGACCGGGTTCGCGAGGCGGTCGGACTCGAGCCACATCCAGAGCTCGAGCTTGTTGGAAGGGATGCCGACGATGTAGAAGGTCCGGTCCTCGCTCGTCGAGGCGTTGAGGCCGGTGGAACCCTGCTCCTGGTAGAGCTTGTCCATCTCGTCCTTGACGATGAGCGCGCGCTGCTCCGCGACGAGCGCGTCGAACTTCCCGAGGAGCTCCGTCAGGCGCGGCGTCCTCACGGCGGGATCCATCATGTCCCTGATCTCGCCGCGGCGCTGCTTCTCGCGGAGGAGCGACATCTCCTCGCGGATCCCGACCTGGACCTCGTCCTGAAGCCTGTTCAGCTCGAGGTCGCGGGCCGCGTCCTTCGTCCCGATCGTCCTCGTCCCCTTGAACATCATGTGCTCGAAGAGGTGCGCGAGGCCGGTGATGCCGGGACGCTCGTTCGCGCTCCCGACCCGGGCGAGCCACCCGCAGGAGATGGTCGGCTGGTCGTGCCGCGGGACCATCAGGACCTTCATGCCGTTCGGAAGGGTCCGTTCGACGACGTTGAGCTCCTGGGCGAGGGCGAGGGCGGGGGCCGCGAGGGCCGCCGCGGCGACGAGGGCGGCGAGGACGCGGCCCCGAAAGACGGTCATGGTTCCTCCTCCGGATGTCTCGGTGGGAATAGGCGAGGACCCGCGTGGAATGCGAGGGCCATCGATCATTCTAGGTCCGGGAGGGCCTTCGCTGCGCACCCCGGACGGAGCGACGATCGCGCTCGTCGGGAGGAGGACCGCTCGTGAGGGAAACGACCCCGAAGGACCCCGGAGCCCGGGCGCGCCCCTTCGTCCCGCTCTCGTTCCACCGACTGCCTCTCGCCGAGTCGGCCGAGCGCGCGCGGACGTTCTTCGAGGAGATGGACCGCCGCCGCACCACGCGCCACTTCTCGACCGATCCGGTGCCGAGGGAGCTGATCGAGTGGGCGATCCGCACCGCGGGGACGGCGCCGAGCGGCGCCCACCAGCAGCCGTGGACCTGGGTCGCGGTCTCCGACCCGGGCCTCAAGGCGCAAATCCGCGAGGCTGCCGAGAAGGAGGAGCGCGAGTTCTATGGCGGCCGCGCCCCGGAAGAGTGGCTCGAGGCGCTCGCGCCTCTCGGTACGGACGAGGTGAAGGCGCACCTCACCGACGCGCCGTGGGTCGTCGTCCTCTTCGCGCAGATGCACGGGGTGAGGTCCGACGGCACCCGCCGAACGCACGACTACGTCCCGGAGTCGTGCGGGGTCGCGGCGGGGTTCTTCATCGCGGCGGTGCAACAGATGGGTCTCGTCACGCTGAGCCACACGCCGAGCCCGATGACCTTCCTCCGCGACCTCCTCGGCCGGCCCGCGAACCGCGGAGGTCCCTTTCTCGTATGACCCAGGCGTGGAGGCCCCTCCGTGAGATCGCGCGTCCTCGTGCCCGGCGGAGTCCTGGCGGCAGCGCTCCTCGGCCTCGGCCTCCAGGCGTCCCGGGCCCAGAGGGCCGACTACGGCTGGAGCCCGCGCGTCCTCGACGCGGCTTTCGCGACGCACCCGCTGCGGGTCGTGGTGGACGAGGCGCACGACAACGCCTCCACCGCAGCCTTCACGAACCGTTACTGGCCCTTCGCGCGACTCCTGCGGGCGGACGGCTGCGAGGTCCGGCGCGGGAAGCTGCGGTTCTCCGCCGCGAGCCTCTCGGGTGTATCGGTCCTCGTCGTCGCGAACGCGGCAGGGGCCCCGAAGCCCCAGCTCTTCGGGATCAACCTTCCCGTCCGGACGGACAGGAAGAGGGACGACCCGGCCTTCTCGCCCCGGGAGATCGAGGCGGTCCGGACCTGGGTCGAGAACGGTGGCTCGCTCCTGCTCGTCGCCGACCACGCCCCGTTCGGAGCCGCTTCCGCGGGGCTCGCCGCGGCGTTCGGGGTGAGGATGCACGCCGGCTTCGCCGAAGTGCCGGGTGAAGTCTCCGACCCGCTCCTCTTCTCTGCGGAGAACGGCCGCCTGGGAGAGCACCCGATCCTGCGGGGGAACGGTCCCGGGACCGAGGTGCGGCGGGTGATGACCTTCACGGGCCAGTCCCTCGACGGCCCCGCCGGAGCCACCGTCCTGCTTCGCCTCCCCCCGACCGCCGTCGAGGCCGTCCCGAGGGGCGACGCGCTCGTGGAGGAGCGTGCGGGAGAGGCCCAGGGGCTGGCGCTCGAGCGGGGGAAGGGACGGGTGGTCGTCTTCGGCGAGGCCGGCATGCTGACGGCCCAGGTGGCCTCCTGGAGGCCGTTCGGCATGAACACCCCGGGGAACGACAACGAGAGGCTGGTCCTGAACGTCGTCCGCTGGCTGGCGAAGCGGCTCTGATCCCGCGCCCTCGTCGGGCTCGGCCTCGATCGCGGAACGCCGACGTGCCGTGCCGGGGCGCGAGGCCCGCGTGTCGCCGTCGCGCCCCCGGACGAACCTCCTACTTGAGGACGCCCCCGAGGAGCTTGCCGACCGTGTCGCCCCCCTTCTTCTGGGCGTAGTCGACGACGACCGGCGCGAACTTCGCAACCATGTCGCTCTTCAGGCCGAGCTTGCTGAAGACCGGGGCGAGGCCCGCGAGTCCGGCGGCCTGGGTGCCCATCGCGCCGGCCGCCGCTCCGAGTGCGCCGCCGGTCTTCGGGGCGTCCGCGGCCGGAGCCGAGGCGATCAGCTTGTCCGTGCCGGGAATCGCGGTCGCGACCTTCGCGTAGTCGTCGGCCTTGAGCTTTCCCTTGGCGAGCCCGAGGAGAGCTCCCGCGCCCCCTTCGGCCTGCTTCGGCGTCACGCCGAGCTTGCTGACGAGGGAGCCGACGAGCTCGGGATTCGCGGAGTTCTCGACGGTGAGGGCCGGAGCGACGGCCGCCTGGGCAGCCGGCGCCGCGGCCGACGTCGTCGGCGCGGCGGGGGCGGCCGGTACGGCGACAGGCAGCTGGGCGAGGGCCGTGGAGGCGGCGAGGGCGGCGGCAGAAGCGAGGCACAGGAAACTCTTCATGAAGGTCCTCCTCTGGCGGTCCATCTTAGTGCTCCGCCCGGCCGGGCCGGGCAGGTCGACTCAGGGTCCTGCCATCCCGCCCGCCCCGCCGCGCGGCCGCGCCCGCCGCCGAACCCTGACCGCCTCGCGCAGGAGGTACTCGATCTGGCCGTTCACGCTCCGGAACTCGTCCGCCGCCCACTTCTCGAGCTCGGCGAAGAGGGCGGGGTCGATCCGGAGCAGGAAGGCCTTGCGAGCCTCACCGGGGCGGCCCGGTCCGGCGGCGGGTGGATTCGGCATCGGCGGTCTCAGCCGTAGAGCGTGCCGGCGTTGACGACGGGGTGGACCTCGGACTCGCCGCAGAGGACGACCATGAGGTTGCTCACCATGGCGGCCTTCCGCTCGTCGTCCAGGTTGACGACGTGCTTCTCGGCCAGCTCCTTGAGCGCCATCTCGACCATGCTGACGGCGCCGTGGACGATCTTCTGCCGGGCGGCGATGACGGCCTCGGCCTGCTGGCGACGGAGCATCGCCTGGGCGATCTCGGGCGCGTAGGCGAGGTGGGTGAGCCGCGCCTCCTCGACGACGACGCCTGCCTTGGCGAGCCGCTCGTGGAGCTCCTGGCGGAGGGCGACGGAGACGTCGTCCACGTTGCTCCGGAGGGTGATCTCGGCCTCCTCGCCGTGGTCGTACCCGTAGCGGCTGGCGATGTGGCGCAGGGCCGACTCGCTCTGGGTCTCGACGTACTTCTCGTAGTCGTCCACGTCGAACATCGCCTGGGCCGTGTCCTGGACGCGCCAGATGACGACGGCCGCGATCTCGATCGGGTTGCCCCCCTTGTCGTTCACCTTCAGCCGCTGGCCGTTCAGCGTCCGGGCACGGAGCGAGATCTTGTTCCGCTTCGCGTGGCGGGCGGCGTTCGCCGCCGCCACCGCCTGGGCCGCGATCGCCGTCGTCGGGGCGCCGTGTCCCTCGGACGAGGCGGCGGCCGGGGCGGACGTCCCCGGCCCGTTCGTGTAGAAGGGGTTGCCCCAGTGGAAGCCGCTCTGGCGGACCGTCCCCTTGTAGGCGCCGAAGAGGACGAGGACCCGCGCCTCGTTCGGCTGGAGGGTGAAGAACCCGACGAGCAGGATGATCCAGACGGGAACGGCGAGGAGGGAGAGGACGAAGGGGAGGACGAACGGGTGCCCGAGCTCCCTCACCCCGGCCGCGATGGACCAGATGAAGAGCCCGATGTCGGCGAGGATGAGCCCGAGGACGAGGACGAGCATCGTCCACCCGTTCCGGACGCTCACGGTCTTCTCGCGGTTGACGTTCAGGGTGCTGGCTTGCATGACGCCACCTCTCTTCCGGCTGCTTTCGCCGTGATATCACGGTGAAATACGGTTCCGCAAGAGGAAGGTTTCCGGAAGGGGGACGGGGGCCCTACCGGGTCTCGACCCCCTCCGCCGCCGTCACCTTCAGCGTCTGCGTGCTCTTCTCCTCGCCGTACGTCACCGACACGCGGTAGTCCCCCGGCTTCACGTGCCGGTCGGCCGGCACACCGCCGTACTCCGTCCGGAACTCCTTCGTCGGCTTCAGGTCCCAGGAGACCCGGCCGAGGCCCGGCGTCCCCGGGGCGTCGAAACTCGCAACGGGCTGCCCGTCGGCGTTCTCGACCGAGACCTTCACCGGGTCGCCGGTCGCCTCCTTCACCCAGAACGTGAGGAGGGCCCCCTCCTTCGGGTTCTCTCCGCGGAACTGGCCCTTCCCCGCGGAATCCCGCCAGCCGGGGAGGAGGTGACGTGCCTCGGCGGGGCGGGGCGGGAAGAGGTGGAGCGCCTTGCCGCGCACCTCGGGGGTCAGCTCCTGCAGAGCCGTCACGTCGTCGACGACGAAGAGGCTCCGGCCGTGCGCCGCGACGACGAGGTCGCGGTCCCGCTCGTGGACGGCGATGTCGTCGACCGGGACGGTGGGGAGGTCGCCGAGCCTGGACCAGGTCGCGCCGCGATCGAGGGAGACGTAGAGACCGTACTCGGTCCCGGCGTAGAGGAGATCGGGGTTCTTCGGGTCCTCGCGGATGACGTCGGCGGGCTCGTCCTTCGGCAGGTTCCCGGAGATCGACGTCCACGTCCGGCCGAGGTCGGCCGTCCGGTAGAAGAGCGGCGCGTGGTTCCCGCTACGGTAGGCCGAGACGGCGAGGTAGGCGACCTTCTCGTCGTGCCGCCCCGCCTCGAGGCGCGCGATCCACTGCCCCTTCGACTCCGCGGGGAGGAAGCCGGTCAGGTCGGTCCACTTCGCGCCGCCGTCCTCCGTGACCCAGACCTTCCCGTCGTCCGTTCCGGCCCAGAGGAGACCGGCCTTTCGCGGCGACTCGGAGAAGGCGTAGACGACGCCGTAGTTCTCGGCGCCGCTCCCGACCGTGCGCATCTTCGAGAGCTCCTGCGTCGAGAGGTCGGGGCTGATGGGCATGAATCTCTCGCCCTTCTCCGTCACGCGGAAGACGCGGTTCCCCGCGAGGAACATCGTTCCCTTCTCGTGCCGGCTCGAGACGAGCGGCGAGTTCCAGTGGAAGCGGAAGGCCGGCTGCCCCTCGGTCGGCTCGGGGCGCAGGTTCCTCACCTGCCCGCTCTCCAGGTGGAAGCGGTGTATGTACCCCTCCTGCGCCTCGGCGTAGACGAGGTTCCGGTCGGTCGGATCGAAGACGCACCAGAAGCCGTCGCCACCGCCCACCTGGATCCAGTCGGCGTTGACGATGCCGTCCTTCGTGAAGGTGCGGCTCGGGCCGACCCAGTTCACGTTGTCCTGGAGGCCGCCGCAGATCCGGTACGGAGAGGAATCGTCGAGGGCGATCCGGTAGAACTGTCCCGAAGGAACCTTGTCGACGTGGTCCCACGTCGCCCCGGCGTCGGCGCTCAGGTAGGCGCCACCGTCGGTCCCGAGGAGGAGGCGCGGCGAGACCGGCTTCCTCTCGGGCTCGGGCGGCTCGCCCTCCTTCGGAGGCACGGGACGTCGCGGCGCGGGTGTTCCGGCGACGACGAGCTCGTGACAGTCGGGGTGGACCTTCTGGAAGAGGTCCTCTCGGAAGCTCTTCCCGCCGTCGTCCGAAACGGAGAGGCCGTAGCCGAGGACGTAGACGCGCTGCTCGTTGACCGGGTCGATCCGGATCTGGCTGAAGTAGAAGGGGCGCGGGTTCAGGCGCGCCGTTCGGACCCACGTGTCGCCGCCGTCCTCGGAGCGGAAGACGCCGCCCGCACGGCTCTCGATCTCGTCGATTCCGCTCGTTCCCCCCGCGTCGCTCTGGACGACCGTCATGACGACCTTCGGGTTGGCGGCAGAGACCGCGAGGCCGATCCGGCCGGTCTGCGCGGGGAGGCCGTTCGTCAGCTTCTTCCAGGTCGAGCCGCCGTCGGTCGAACGGAAGATGCCGCCCGCATCGCGCCCGCCGGTGAGCGACGGCCCGTAGGTGAAGGAGTACGGCGTGCGGCGGCGGGCGTAGAGCGCCGCGTAGAGGACGTTCGGGTCGGCGGGGGAGAGGACGACGTCGACGCAGCCCGTGTCGGCGTCGTCGGGCGCGGCGGCCGAGAGGACCTTCGTCCAGCCCTTCCCGCCGTCGGTCGTCCGGAAGAGGCCTCGTTCGCCCCCCTTCGTCCAGAGGTCACCCGAGACGGCGACGAAGGCCACGTCGGGGTCCTTCGGGTGGACGCGAATCCGCCCGATCGCGCGGCTCGTCTTCAGCCCGGCGTGCGTCCACGTCTCGCCGCCGTCGGAGGAGCGGAAGACGCCGCTGCCGAAACCGGCGCTGTTGCGATCCGTCGCCTCGCCCGTCCCGACCCAGATGACGCGCGGTTCCGACGGGGCGACGGCGACCGCGCCGATGGAGAAGACCTTCTCTTCCTTCATCAGGGACGAGAACGTCGCGCCCGCGTTCGTCGTCTTCCAGAGCCCGCCCGTCGCGTGCCCGAGGTAGAAGGTGGCCGGGTTTTCCGGGTCGACGGCGATTGAGACGATGCGGCCGCCCATGATCGCCGGGCCAATGGGTCGCGCTTTCAGGGCGGCGAGCTGCGCGACGGGGGGCGTCACCGGGAGGGCCGGAGGGGCGGGGGCCGGCGCGGCCCTCGCGGCGAGAAGGAGGCCGGCGGCGAGGAGGACGCTCACTTTCCCAGCTCCCCGGCCGCCCGGGCGGCCGTCTCGATGCCACGGGCGAGGACGGAGCGGATCCGCCCGTCCTCCATCGCGAGGATCCCCGCGATCGTGCAGCCGGCAGGAGTCGTCACGTCGTCCTTCAGGGCCGCCGGGTGGCGACCCGTCACGAGGACCATCTCCGCCGCGCCGAGGGCCGCCTGCGCGGCCAGCTCGATGGCCGCGGCGCGCGGCAGGCCGCGCATGACGCCGCCGTCGGCGAGCGACTCGAGGACGACGTAGATGAACGCCGGGCCGCTCGCCGAGAGGGCGGTGACCGTGTCCATGTGCTTCTCCTCGAGCTCCATCGTCCGGCCCATCGTCGAGAAGATGTCGAGGGCCATCGCCGAGTGCTCGTCGGTGGCGTGCGCCCCCTTCGAGACGACGGTCATCCCCTTCCCGATGAAGCAGGGTGTGTTCGGCATCGCCCGGACGACCGGGATTCCCTCGCCGATGGCCTCCTCGAGGGCGGACGTCGAGACGCCGGCCGCGATCGAGACGACGAGCGGCGCGTGGCCGAGCGTCCCCTTCGCGCGGAGCCCCTCGCAGGCCTTCACGACGTCCTTCGGCTTGAGGCAGAGGACGAGGATGTCGGCGTCCCGGGCCGCCTCGGCGTTGTCCGTGGTGCACCTGAGGCCGAGCTCGGCTCCGAGCCTCTCGGCGGTCTGGCGGGTCCGTGCGGTGCAGGCGAGCTGCCCGGGTTCCACCTTGCCGGAGCGGAGGAGCCCCCCCGCGAGCGCGCGTCCCATGGTTCCCGAGCCGATGATGGCGATCCGCTTTCCGGTGAGCATCGATCCGTCTCCTGTGCCTTGGGAAGGGCGGGCGGATCGTACTCGACGGGGTCACGGTGGTGAGGCCGTCCTAGAATGGCGGCGCGCGGAGGGTAGTTGGACGACGGCAGCCGGAAGGCGGAGGCCAGCCCACGTTGGCCCCGGGCGGACGACTCGCCCGGGATCCGCCTCTTCGCCCCCGGGACGGCGCTCGCCTCGCGCTTCGAGATCGGCACCGTACGGGGCGTCGGGGGCTCGGCCGTCGTCTACTCCGCGTTCGACCGGGAGCTCCGGCAGACCGTGGCGCTGAAGGTTCTCCGGGCGGACCGGACGAGCCCCGCGGCGCTCGTGAGGATGAAGCGGGAGGTCGCGATCGCGCGGCAGGCGGCGAGCCCGCGCCTCGTCCGAGTCTTCGACATCGACGCGACGGGGGAGTCGGTCTTCCTGACGATGGAGGACGTCCCCGGCGGATCGCTGAAGGAGCGGCTTGCCGAAGGCCGCCTTCCGCTCGAGGAGACGCTCCGGATCGCCGGGGAGATCCTCGAGGGGCTCGCCGTCCTGCACGGTCTGGGAATCGTCCACCGCGACGTGAAGCCGGGGAACGTCCTTCTCGACGCCGAGGGCGCGGTGAAGCTCGCCGACTTCGGCCTCGCGCGCCGCCTCGAGATCGACGAGACGCGCGCCACCTCGATGGACGCCGTCGTCGGGACGGTCGAGTACCTCTCGCCCGAGCAGGCGCTCGGACACGAGCTGGACGGCCGGAGCGACCTCTACTCCTTCGGCGTCACGCTCTTCGAGATGCTCACGGGAGGAGTCCCGTTCCGGCGCGACTCGGCGATCAGCACGGCGCTCGCCCACGTGAGGGACGCGGCGCCGCGGCTCCGCTCGGTGCGCCCCGACGCCCCTGCCTGGCTCGACGCCTTCGTCGCGCGCCTCCTCTCGAAGGGGCCGGAGGAGCGGTACGCCACGGCCGAGGCGGCGCTCGCGGACCTGACGGCGCGGAATGCGGTGGGCGCGCCGGGGAACGC
>CAZNSS010000065.1:0-11946 GCA_964575465.1 uncultured Holophagales bacterium
CGGGGCGGCCCCGGACGGCACGACGACGACGCTCGGCCGGGGCGGATCGGACTACTCGGCTGCGCTTCTCGGCGCGGCGCTCCGCGACGCCGGCAGCCCGGTGGAGGCCATCGAGATCTGGACGGACGTCGACGGCATCCTCTCCGCTGATCCGCGAATCGTCCCGAGTGCGCGCATCGTCCCGGAGGTCGGCTACGACGAGGCGGCCGAGCTCGCGTTCTTCGGCGCGAAGGTCCTCCACCCGGCGACGATCCGGCCGGCCGTCACGCGCGGGATCCCGGTGCGGGTTCGGAACACCTTCCGCCCGGAGGGGGCCGGCACCACGGTGAGGGCGGAGGCGCCCGGGGCGGGCGTTCGGGCGCTCGCGATGCGGACCGGCGTCGCGGCGATCTTCGTCGGGAGCCCGCGCATGCTCCTCGCGCACGGCTACGCGGCGCGCGTCTTCTCGGTCTTCGAGAGGCACTCCGTGCCGGTCGACGTCATCGCCACGAGCGAGGTCTCCATCTCGATCACCGTCGATGCGAAGGCGCCGCTCGAGGCGCTCTTCCGTGACCTCTCGGAGTTCGCGGAGGTCTCGGTCCTCCGCGACCTGGCGGTCGTCTCGGTCGTCGGGCGGAAGCTCCGGTCGACGCCGCGGGTCGCCGCGAGCGTCTTCGCGGCGCTCGACGACATCAACGTGGTCCTCATCTCGCAGGGGGCCTCGGAGTCGAACGTGACGTTCGTCGTCCAGGCGTCGGACGCCCCGGAAGCGATCCGAAGGCTCCACCGCGAGCTCTTCGAGAAGGAGTCGGCGTGAAGGCTCTCATCGTCGGACCGGGGAGGATGGGGCGTGCCATCGAGGCGGTCCTCCTCGTGCGCGGCCACGGTGTCCGGGCGCGGGTCGGACGGCGCGACGACCTCGAGGCGCTCGAGCCCGACGTCGTCGACGTCGCGTTCGAGTTCACGACTCCGGGGGCGGCGCCGAGGACCGTGGCGGCCCTCCTGATGCACCGCGTCCCCGTCGTCTGCGGAACGACGGGGTGGGACGTCGCCGCGGCGAATCGGCTCGCCGAGGAGCGGAAGGTGCCGTTCCTCCACTCGCCGAACTTCTCCATCGGCGTCGCGGCGCTCCGCCGCGCCGCGATGGTCCTCGGCGGGGCGCTCGCCCGCTTCCCCGAGTTCGAGCCGGCGATCGTCGAGCGCCACCACTCCGCGAAGAAGGACGCCCCGTCGGGGACCGCGAAGGCGATCGCCGAGTCGGTCGGCGTCGGGCGGCCGGCGGGCGAGGAGATCCCGATCGTCTCCCTCCGCCACGGCGGGCAGCCGGGGGAGCACGTCCTCGTCTTCGAGGGGCCCGACGAGGCGATCGAGCTCGTCCACCGGGCCCGCTCCCGCTCGATCTTCGCCCTCGGCGCCGTCCAGGCCGCCGAGTGGCTCGTGAAATCGGGCCTCACGGGCCCCGTCACCTTCGACGATTTCCTCGACAGGAGGACCGGATGAAGCCGCACGAGCCGACGCACCTGCACCTCACGGGCGTCTTCACGGCCATCGTGACCCCGTTCACGGAAAAGGGAGAGCTCGACGAGCCGGCCCTCCGGAAGCTCGTGCGGCGGCAGGTCGCCGGCGGGGTGGCCGGTGTGGTCCCGTGCGGGACGACGGGCGAGGCCGTGACCCTCGACGCCGACGAGCACGAGCGGGTGGTCGCGGTGACGGTCGAGGAAGCGCGCGGCGCGCGCCGGGCCGTTCGCGTCGTCGCCGGCTGCGGCTCCAACGACACGCGGAAGTCACAGAAGCTCGCCGAGAGGTGCCGGAAGGCCGGGGCCGACGCTCTCCTCGTCGTCACGCCGTACTACAACAAGCCCACGCCGCGCGGCCTCGTGGAGCACTTCAAGGCCGTGGCCGACGCGGGGCACCTCCCGGTCGTCGCGTACAACGTCCCCGGCCGCACCGGCCTGAACATGCTCCCCGAGACGGTTCTCCAGCTCGCCGAGGACCCGCGGATGTGTGCCGTGAAGGAAGCCTCCGGCAACCTGGACCAGGCGTGCGAGATCCTGCGGAACAGGCCCGCGGGCTTCTCGGTCCTCTCGGGCGAGGATTCGCTCGCGCTGCCGATCATCGCGTGCGGAGGCGACGGCGTCATCGCCGTCGTCTCGAACGAGGCGCCGGCGCTCCTGGTGGCCCTCGTCGAGGCCGCCCTCACGGGTGAGCGGGACGAAGCGGCCCGCCTCCAGGCGAAGCTCCTCCCGCTCATGCGGGCGAACTTCCGCGAGTCGAACCCGATCCCGGTGAAGTGGGCGCTTCACCGGCTCGGGCTGATCCACGACATCCTCCGGCTCCCGCTCGTCCCGCTCTCGAAGGGGCTGCACAAGGCGATGGAAGAGGCCCTGAAGGAGGCCGGGCTCCTCGACGAGGCCGGGAATCCCACCGAGGAGGCACCGTGAGCGGAGAGCTCTGCCGCGAGGAGGTCCTGGAGCTTCTCGACCGCCTCGAGCGGGGCGAGCTGCGCGCGGCCGAGCCGGACGGCGACGGCTGGCGCGTCAATCCCCGGGTGAAGGAAGGGATCCTCCAGGCCTTCCGTCTCGGCGTCGACGTCGACGTGTCGGCCGCGCCTTTCGCCTTCCGCGATCGCGACACGCTCCCTCCCCGCCGAGTGCTGCCGCCGGGGGTCCGGGTGGTACCAGGGGGCTCGGCGATTCGCCGTGGCGCCTACCTCGCGAAGGGTGTCGTCGTCATGCCGCCTGCCTACGTCAACGTCGGGGCGTACGTCGACGAGGGCTCGATGATCGACAGCCACGCCCTCGTGGGGTCGTGCGCCCAGGTGGGAAAGCGGGTCCACCTCTCGGCTGCCGCGCAGGTCGGCGGTGTCCTGGAGCCGGTCGGCGCGCTCCCGGTCGTCGTCGAGGACGACGTCTTCGTCGGCGGAGGCGCAGGGCTCTACGAGGGGGTCCGCATTCGCGGGCGGGCCGTCCTCGCCGCCGGAGTCGTTCTCACCGGCTCGAGCGTCCTCTACGACCTCGTGAACGAGCGCGAGATCCGGGCTCGCGCCACCGAGCCGCTCACGGTGCCGGAGGGCGCCGTCGTCGTCCCGGGCTCACGCCCGGCACCGGGCTCCTGGGCCCACGTGAGGGGTCTCTCGCTTTCCGCGGCGATCATCGTCAAGTACCGAGACGGGAAGACGGACGCCCGGACGGCCCTCGAAGGAGCCCTTCACCGGCCGTCCTGAGCTCCCCGCGGGTCCGTCTCGACGAGCTCGTGTCCCGCGGCGCGCAGGGCGGCGATGGCCGCCTCGAGCCTCTCGCGCTTCACGAGGACGTGGTCCGTGTCGAAAGTGCTCAGCGCGAAGATGCTGACCCCCGCCTCCGCGAGGGGCGCGAGGACCGAAGCGAGGACCCCGACCATCGAGAACGGGAACGGCCCGACGAGGCCGAGGAGCGCCCAATCCTTCTCCGCCCGTGCCCCGTTCGGCACGGCGGCCTCGGGGCAGACGAGCGAGAGCTCGGAAGGCGTCCGGGTGACGGAATGGAAGGGGGGGGCGAGCGCGCCGGCGGGGACCTCGGCGTCCGGTGCGAGACGGACGACCGCGTAACGGCCGGGAAGGACGGAGAAACGGAGGCGGCTCATCCGGGGAAGTGTCGCAGAGGCGCCCGCTCGGCGCGGAGGAGACCTAGAATCCACGGCGTCCAGGGAGTGAGCGTTGGGCGGGTCCGGCCGGAAGACGGCCTGGGCTCGCGAGAGGAGAGGCCCGCCATGAGGAGAACGATTCCGGGATTCCTTTCGGTCGCCCTTCTCGTCGCCTGCGGCGGCGACTGGACGCCGGAGCAGCAGCTGACGAAGAAGGTGCTCATCGAGGCCCAGCTCGCCCGTGCCGCGGCCATCTACCAGGTCGAGCGCTACGGAGAGGTCCTCAGGGCGGCTGCGACGGCGGCGGACCCCGCGGCGGCGGCCCGGGACAACCTCACCGCCTATTTCGCGTCCGCCGAGGCCAAGGTCGTGTCGGACCTTCTCTCCGGCGCCCTGAAGCCGCAGCCGGCGGACGCCGCCTTCGCACGGGCGAAGGAAATCGACGAGGTGACGGGCGCCGCGGCGGCCCTCTCGACCATCGCCCTTCAGCCCCGCGGAGCGTGGGACGAGTGGACCCGGAAAGTGGAAGGTGCGCGGACACGGCTCGATCGGGCCATCGAGGCACTCACCAAGGGGACGAAGGGCTACGTCATGATCGACGTCCGCCAGGAGACGAACATCAGGACGAGCTCCTTCACGGAGGCCCTCGGCAAGGCCCGGGCGGCCGGGGCGGGCACCTCCAGGCCCTAGCGGGGCGTGGAGGCCCCCCTGGCGGCGGCTCGTCAGGGCTCGATGGCGACGGGCGTCCCGACGGGAATGCGCGGGTAGAGCTCGCGAATGTCGGCGTCGTCGAGAGCCACGCAGCCCCACGTCCAGTCGGTCGCGGAGCCGCTGCCGTGGATGAAGATTTCGCCGCCGAGAGGCGTGTCCCACGGCGGGCAGGCGCCGGAGCGGGCGCTCTCGACGATCCGCGCGTGCTGCTCGCGCGTGATGAGCGCGGCCTTCAGACCCCGTTCCGCGTCCGCGGCGTTCGGGTAGTTGAGGCCGAGGGAGAGGGTGAACTCACTCTCGGGGTTCCTGGTGCAGACGACATAGGAGCCCTCCGGGGTGGCCCGGTCTCCCTCGCGTTCCTTTGGAGGCACGGGCCGCAGGCCGAGCCCGATGCGGTACGTCTTCAGGAGCCTTCCCCCCGAGAAGACGAGGAGCTGCCGCCTCGCCTTGTGGACGACGAGTCGCGGGCTCGCGATCGGGTCTGGGAGGGGCTTCGCCGGCGCCGCGGCGAGGAGGCCCGCGAGGGCGAGCGCTCCGAGGACGGCTCTCTCTCTCACCGGCTATGCGGCGTCGGAGCGGGGCTCGCGACCGGGGGCGGCGCGGTTCCCGTCGGCGGTCCGGTCGGACGGCGGTCGGCCTTCAGGAGGGTCCAGCCACCCCGGACGGTCGTCGCGTTGCAGTAGCTCTTGATGCACTGCGAGCTGTTCAGGCACGAGAGGATCTCCGTGCAGGCGACGCGTGGCGAGAGCTTCTGCGAGACCTTCTCCGATACGGCGCAGGGGCCCGAGTAAGAGGGGTTGGCGAAGGTGCACTCGACGGTCCAGGTCTCGTCCGGAGGGGTCTGCGCCTTCTCGGGGGCAGTTCCGGCGACGGCGGCCCGCGAGGCGAGAAGGAGCGCGACGAGGGTGAAACGCATGGCGGCTCCCTTCTACATCACAGTAGCACCGGCGCCCGGCCGGCCGCGGCCGTGCCGCACGAAGACGACCCATCCCCTGGAGCCCCGGTCGACCTGGAGGAAGGCGGAGCCCGAGAGAACCTGGCCTTCCGGGTCCGGCTCGGAAGTCCAGCGAGAAGAGGCCTCCCACGGGAGGTGCTGAGGCGGCTGGGGCGGGATCTCGAGCCGGACCGAGACGTGGGGCGGGAGGCCGGCGAGGAGGAGCCGCGCGGCATTCCGCGACGCCTCGGCCCACGAGGGTGCCGGAACGTAGACCGAGACGGTCTCGAGCGAAGGGGCGGCCCCGGGTGGTGCCCCGAACTCCAGCGACTGGCAGCAGGTGCAGCCACGGCGGTCGGCACCGTCGTTCCGGACCCAGAGCCGATGGGGCAGGACCGTCCCGTCGCTTCGGATCGCGGCGCCGCCGTCTGCGAGGGCGAGCTTTGCGGGCCAGCCCGGCACGACGTCATCCTCCGAAAGCCGCGACCAGTCGCGCGCGCCGACGGAGGAAAGAGCGTCCGCCAGGGACGCGGGCTCCGCGCACGTCGCGGACGACGTGCCGCACCCGGCCGGGAGCGTCAGCAGGAGCGCGGCGAGCACGAGGCCCCCCGCGCCGCGGGCCGCACGGCGTGTCGTCAGGGCTCGCGCTTCCGGAACCCTCACCGGCTGTAGGGCGGCTTGGGCACCACGGGCTTCGCCGCCGTGACGTCGCGTTTCACGGGCGCCGTCGCCGTCGTCGGCGCTGCGGCGCCAGGTGGCGTGAGGACGGTCCAGTGCGTGACGGCTCCGGGGAGGGGAGGCTGTACCTGCCACGCGCCGCCCCGGTGGTGCCCCATGGCGAACTGCCGAAGGCTGGCCACGTAGACGAGGACCAGCTGCTCGGGCGGGGGGAGGACGGGAACGGAGAGCCTGGGGTGGACGACGGCGTTCCATTCCATGGAGTGCCTCTCTTGTGGTCAGGGTCGCGTCAGCCAGGCGAGGACAAGGGCCACGACCGCCGGCATCGCCTGGATCCAGAGGATAGAGCGCCTCGCGGTGGCCGCCCCGAAAACGCCCGCGACGACGACGCACGAAAGGAAGAAGACCTTCACGCCGAACCCGGCCGGGCCGAGGATCAGGCCCCAGGCCAGGCCCGCCGCGAGGAATCCGTTGTAGAGCCCCTGGTTCGCGGCGAGGCTCGCCGACGCCGTCATGAACTCGGGCGGGAGCCCGAAAACGCGGCGGCCGACCGGCTTCGTCCAGAGGAACATCTCGAGTACGAGGAAGCCCACGTGGAGCAGCGCCACGACGGCGACGAGGACGTCCGAGACGATTCTCACGGCGGTTCGACCGGAGGATAGCGCAGGGGCCGGCGGCGGCCGCGCGGCGAAGGCGGTGGGCACGGCGCCCGGGAGTGGCCGACGCGGAACCGGAAGGCAAGCTCGAGGCCGAATGCGACAGCCCACCAGATGCCTGTCCAGACGAGGAGAAGCGTGCCCCAGCCGAGGAGGGACGGAGACGCCCATCCCCACGGCTCCGCGGGGCCAAACACGGGGAGGCCGAGGGCCGCGAAGGGCATGAGCGGGACGTAGACGGAACCGGCCAGAACCGGGACGAGAGAGTCGGGCAGGCGTGGCGCGGCGACGAGGGCGGCAGCGTGGACGACGATCAGAACGGCCACGAGGAAGGGGCGTGACTTCATGGTCTGTTCAGGCGGCGGGCCTGGCGGCGAGGAAGACCGCCGTGATGGGCGACGAGGCGTAGAGCGACTCGACGGTGGATTCGGTGAAGGCGAATGCGGAAGGGGTCAGGGCGCTCGGCCGGGGCGACGCGAAGTCGGGAGCCTTCCCGGGGCCCTCGAAGGAGTGGCGATAGACGGCGACGGTCCAGGGCAGGCCCGAGATGAGGTCGTGCCAGGCACGGAGCGTGAGGTTCGAACGGTGATAGGCGATGTCTCCGTGAAGGGCCGCGGTCGCCTCCGAGGTGATCGGTGGCAGGGCGAAGAGCGCTCGGCCGCCGGGGCGAAGGGCCTGCAGCGCGGAATGGAGGAAGAGCTCCGGGTGGTCGAGGTGCTCGAGGACGTTCGAGGCGAAGACGAAGTCGAGAGACGATCCCTCGAGAGCGAGATCCTGGCAGTCGCCAGGGCTGAAGGAGACGGCCTCGGAGGTGAAGTGGCGGCGGGCGTAGGCGATGCTTCGAGCGTCGATGTCGACGCCGTGGACCCGTATCGCGCCGCTCGAGACGAGAATCGGCGCGCCGTACCCGGTGCCACAGCCCGCGTCGAGGACCCGGGCGCCGCGCACGAAACGGCCGGCGAAATGGTAGATGGACGAGTGTGCGACGAAGAGGTCGTTCGGCACGCCGGGCCAGACGGATTCCCCGAACGGACGCCTGCCGGAAGCGATCTTCCGGAGGCCGTTCGACACGCGGCGGACCAACGAGGAGGCGGTGGGCACGAGGTTCGGCTGCCCGTCGTCAGGGTCCGTCGGTGGGTGAAGCAACGCCGGTGAGCCGGTTGACGACGAGGAAGAGGACGGCGATGACGAAGAACAGGACCTGCCACGCGAGGGCGACCCCGACCCGACCCTCCATGAAGTACCGGGGCAGGAGGACGATGACGCCGCAGACGGCGGCGATCGGGAACGCGCGACGGGCGAAGCTCACCGGGGCACCCCCTCGAGGCGACGATACAGGCTTCCGGTCGGAGCCGAGTTCCCGTACCGGACGGTCTCGGGCTCGCCGCCAGGCCCCGCAAGGCCGAAGCCACATCTCGCGACAGCCGTGACCGGCCCTCCTCGGACAAGGTGGTGCGCGCGACGACCCGGCGGACGGCCGGTACCGGGAGTTCACGCGACAGGAGCGCGATGGTGGTTCCGCCCCGGGGCGGAGAGGCGGAGCTCGTCCGGGGCGAGGAGTCGCGACGGGTCGGAAACGCCGGAAGGGCACGCCGGCTGCAGCCATTCGCGGTGGAACGGAGTTGCTCCTGGAGCGGACGAGGCGGATCGGCGTGGTCGTGCGGACGCGACTCGCGAACGACGCGGGATCGCCGATGCCACTGGTACCGCGCGAGGGCCAGAGCCCCCCCTGGCGTGTGAACCGGACCTCCTCGCGTTGAAGCACGAGGTGCAGGAGCAGCTCGTGGCCCATTCCGTCGGAACGCGAGCTGGTGCGTTCCGCGGAGGTGAGGACGCGATGCGAGGGAACGGTGCTGTGATCGGGCGGCGCGTGAATCGGTCGGGAGGAACCGTGACGCTGGCCCGGTCGCAAGAGAGGACGGGACCGGAGGCGACGATCGGGGTCCCAGGAAGCTCTCCAGACGGAATTCAGCGTCGCAGCGACGACAGACGAGTGCAGGCATGTCGTGCGGCGGGCCGCGGCGGACAGGTGGACGCCAGGGCCGGTCGGAGCGGAAAGAAGGCCCGGGGCCTACGTGGTGGTGGCGTCGGGCAGCGGCTCGGAGTCCCGGTAGTCTTCGAAATCCGAACGCGACATCTGGACCGAGTGCTCGGGCCACGCGATGACGGCCGTACGTCGGCGCGGGGCCTTGAGGAGGTTGGTGTCGCCTGCCGTGATGTGCGCGAACAACTCGTCGTTGCGATCGGCGACGAAGGACCCGGATCCGTCGGGCGCCCAGACCCGGATTCGGTCAGGGGCGCTTCGTACGACCTGTACGCGGACCTCTATCGGGTCGTCGATCGCATCGGTCTCAGTCATGGCGTGACCTCCTGGATGTCCGAATGAGAGGGCGGTTGGTCGTGACAGGCACGGCGGAGGAACGCTCTGCAGCTACACGCGGATCATGTCGGAGATGGGTCGGAAGCGATACCGACGCCCTCGACGTCAGTTCACGCCCGGACACCGTGGCCGAGGCGGTCGACGCTCCGCAGGCCGTCGGCATCCCCCGTCGAGGCGCTCAACCGCCTCGACGACCCTCCGCCTCGCGAATGATCCGGGCTAGCGGGATTGTTCGACGCGGGCAGCAGGGCCCGTGATGACCCAGCCGGTGACGTTGGTGGCCAGGGAGATCCTGACGGCCAGAACGTCTTCGCGTTGACGAGCCTCGAGGACCTGATACGGCGCACCTGGAGTGATGACAGCGAGGACGGGGTTGGGTGCGGCGCCCTCGCCGGGTCCCGCCGGAAAGTCACGGAGGACGAGCGTCTCAGCGCTGACGACCAGGACCTGGTGCCGGTGAGCGCGGACGTAGACGAAGAGGGCAGCCGCCAGAAGTGTCGCGAGCACTCCGGCCGTGAGGGGCAGAAGGGGGTTTCGTGTGATTCTTGAGAGGCGCAAGCCGCACCTACCGTCTGACATCAGTGGCGAGCGCAGCGAGTCCGCTGCCTGCCGTCGTTGGACCGACCTACGAGAAGGTTCCGACTGAGACCGGGCGGGCGGCCGGGACGGTTCCACGGGGAACCCGAATGTACTCGATCTCGTGGACGGTGCTGGCCGTTACGTCGGTCTCGCCGCGAAGGGAGCAGGAATGAACCGGGATGCCTTCGTTGAGGAGAAGGGCCACACCCTCGCCAGAGCTCCGGGCGACGAGCCTCGTCTGAGGCCTGGAGCGCCCGCCGTGGCGGCACGGATGAGACTTGCCCTTCGACATGGACGGTGGTGATGATAGCGCCAACCGTGGGCGTCAGCGGCGAGCGAAGCGAGCCCGCTGCATGCCGGGTCAGGCCCCGGCTTGACTGGCCCTGGACGGAACCGGAACCTCAAGAGCGAAACGTGCCCCGGTGCGGTCGCGCTCCGTCTCGAGCTCGAATCGAACCTGGAGGTCGAGCCAGAGCGCTCGGAGGTGCCGACGTACCGCGAGAGCCGAAGACCGGTGTCAGCGGTGATACCGCGCTTGCGGAGGACGATCTCGTTGACACGCCGGGCGGGAACCCGGATGTCCTTGGCCAGGCGGTACCGGCTGAGTCCGAGGGGTTCCAGGAACTCGGCCAGGAGGACTTCGACAGGGTGGATGGGTGCGAGCTTTGCCACGGCGATCACCTACGAGTGGTAGTCGACGATATCGACGTCGAAGGCATCGGTGGCGTGCGAGACGAAGCAGATGCGCCACGGATCGTTGACGCGGATGCTGAGCTGGCCAGCACGACCGCCCTTGAGAGGCTCAAGCCGATTGCCGGGTGGAACGCGGGGGTCGGCGAGGGAGTCGGCCGCATCGAGAATGACCACTTCCCGAAGCGCGACGTATTGAGGGCAGGCTGGCAGCCGACGCGGGCGGCGACGTTGAGGGAGCGCCTTCGCATCGGGGTCGCGGAAGGTGCGGATCACGCGCCGAGATAGCAACGGACGGCGTTACGACGAGTCAAGAGACAACCGGAGAGCTGCCCAGCGGGGCCGAACGTCTGGCCTCAGCGGCGAGCGAGGCGAGGCCGCTGCATGCCGGGGTCAGGCGACGCTGCGATTATGGTGACGGGAGCGGGGTCGCGTGAGGCGCCGGATGCGCCTGGGATCTTCGGGTGAGCCGGTTGGCGGGCAAGGTGACGTTGACCCAGTCGTAGCTGGCGATGGCGCCGGAGTCAAGACGAACGGCTGTGCAGGCTTCGCTTCGGGTGTCCCAGCAGAAGAGCAGGGCGGAGAGACCGGGCGCTGTGAGGGTGCTCTTCGGGACCACGAGAATGCCGTCAGAGTCGGTCGAACCGAAGGACGACACGCCAGATCCTGCAATTAGAAAGACGGGGGTGTCGCGAGGCTGATCGGCAGACGCAGCACCAGCGACGTGAAAAGTGACGCAACCGTCGGGCGAGGGGCATGGGCGCGCGTACGACGAATCGGTCGCAGGGGTATGCGCGCATGACCCGGAGAGAAGTGACAGTAGGCCGGCGGCGAGGAGAGGGCGTCGCGCGAGACTCATGACGTGCCTTGATGTGGGCCGGTGTTGCCTGACGTCTGGCGTCAGTGGCGAGCGAAGCGAGTCCACTGCAGGCCGGGGCCAGGCCATGCCTCAGTCTCGCGTGACGACCAGCTCATCCGCCTTGAGTGAGCCAAGACGGTCTGAGTGGACGAGTTCGAGCAGGAAGCGTCGACCCGAGACGGCGAAAGAAGTCGGGGCGATTTCGCCCGTGCCGGAGCTCCAGGAGACGGTCAGGCTCTCTGAGCCGGAGACGACGCGAAAATCGTAGTAATGAAAGCCGCGTGGGTATTGCGGGAAGGATTCATGCCGCTCGCCGATGAACGTCAAAGCGAAATGACGAAACTGTATCGGAGAGTTCTGCCGAAAGACGATCTTCGCTCGGTACGGAGCGGGGCCAGGGCCGGGCATAGCGCAGGCGCCGGCGATGAGCAGGGGGAGGATCGCGAGGCGTCGCCGGGAGGTCAGGGAAGGGAGGGCTTGGACCATACGTCGATGGTGCGCCTCTCGAAGCGCGGTGATTCCAGAAAGTGAGGCCCTCGTCAGGCCGGACGGAGCCGAGCATGACGATGCCGCTGCCGAGCTGAAGCTGGGCCTGCCGAACGTATGGGCCTGACTCGGGCACGGAGAAGACAAGAACGAACCCGAACGCATCCTTGAGCCACTGGAGGGCGGCACGGGCATCGGTGTAGCGGAGCATCGGGGGAATCCTCCCTCGTAAACTGGACGTGAGAACGGGGCAAGGTCACAGCGAGTCCGCTGCACGCCGAGGTTAGGCCGCACCTTGGTACGGACCACCGTGTCGCCTCTTTGCCCTGCGCGGCGTGCGTTGAGGCGTGAGATAGCTCGTCAGCGCGCGGGA